>NZ_JBRRDL010000043.1:0-31531 GCF_056759635.1 Stenotrophomonas sp. STEN056 | reverse complement strand
GCTGAGGTTGCTGGTTGTAGGGGCGCTGGTGGGAGGGATTGGGGGCTATAACGCTGCTCCTTCGTCCCCCTCTCCCCAACCCCTCTCCCACAAGGGGAGAGGGGCTTCAGGGCGCTGGCGTGGGGGAGTTGGTTGGCTGCGCGGAGCTCGGGGCTTCTGGGGCTGGCTGTCAGGTGTCCAGGTGCAACGTGCGCGCTTCGCGCTGGTACCAGTCGGGCTGGTCGGTTACTGGTTCGAATACGTGGCTGCGTTGCATGCTGCGTTGATAGACATGCACCGACACGGCGATTTCATCGCTGCGGGCATTGCGCAGCGTGTGGTATTCGTCGGGCGGAATCAGGTTGCCGGCGCTGCCGCGGCAACCGTGCAGGCAGGGTTGCCGGGCGAAGCGGAAGCGCTCGTCTTCGCGCTCGAGCAGCTGATACGGGGTAATGTCGAGGTCGCCGCGCCAGACACCTTCCACGCACCACAGGCCGTCGTGATCATGCAGGGGCGTGCCCTGCGAGGGGCCCCAGGTCATGGCGATGATGCTGTAACCGTGGCGTGCGCTGCGGTAAAGCTCGCGGCGGGCGTAGTGCGCGCTGACCGGCGAATGCACGCTTGGTGGCAGGCTGATTCGCGGGTCGTTGATGGCGCGCTGAAGCACATGCTGTATCTGGGTGACGGTTTCGCTGGTGTCTTTGGCCTGCACCGCTGCATCAATGCCGTCGAGCAGATGTCGGCGGCCCGGGAATTCCGGGTAGTTCTGAAGATCCGAGCGCATGCCCGCAGTCTAGGTGACGGCGGTGAAAATTCTGTTGTGGCACGGATCACATGTGGATGGGAGGGAGGCAACGCAGGATCTGGTGGGGACGGAGGAAGCGGGTTCAGTTGCAGTGCCCAGCCTATTCGCCTGCGAGCGGGCGGGGTTTTTACGCTGGTCAGGTTCCAGTTCGGCCACGCTTCATGCGTGGCAGATCTGCACGCATCTTCTGCATATCTGGCGCGACAGTTGCTGCCTGCGACGACGTACTGAGTGGATGCCGAGTAGGAGTGACGTCCACGACGAAGCCGACGATGGTCTCACCAGGAAGGTGGTTGCGATCGCAGACGTCCTGGTAGCTGAGGTTCTGCTGATTTCGCGGCCGAGGCCGCTCCTACGGGCGGCTTGTAGCCTTGGCTGAGTGCGTGGCGTGTCACTGCTTCATGTCGGGCGCGACAGTTGCTGCCTGCGACGACGTACTGAGTGGATGCCGCGTAGGAGTGACGTCCACAACGAAGCCGTGGATGGTTTCAGCAGGAAGGTGGTTGCGATCGCAGACATCCTGGTAGCTGAGGTCCTGCTGATTTCGCGGCCGAGGCCGCTCCTACAGGATGGCTTGGCGCCTTGGTTGAGCGTGTGCGTCACTGCTTCAGGTTGGGCGTGACCGTTGCTGCCCACGGTGCCTGTTCCAGGTGCGTGGCGAGGTAGTCGATCAGGGCCTGCACGCGTGCGGGCCGGTGCAGGCCGGGCGGGGTGATGATGCTCAGTGCCAGCGGTTCGACTTTCCAGTCGTCCATCACCGCTTCCAAGGTGCCGTCGCGCAGCGCTTCCCAGACCAGGAAATCCGGCTGCAGTGCCAACCCCAGCCCGGCGCGCAATGCGGCGTCGAACACTTCGGCGTTGTTGGCCTGTAGTTGCCGGGGCACGGTCTGCGCGAACTCGCCGTGTCGGCTGTGGGCGAAGCGCCAGGTGTTGCCGCTGCGTGTGTAGCTGTACTGGAAGCCACTGTGGCGGGCCAGATCGCGCGGGTGTTTGGGGCGGCCGTGTTTCTCGAAATACGCCGGCGCGCCGACCAGCAGGATGCGGACCTGGCACAGCCGCCGTGCGCGCAGGCTGGAGCCGGCCAGTGTGGCGATGCGCAAGGCCATGTCGAAGCGTTCGTCGACCATGTCCACCATTTCGTCGCTGAGCTGGAGGTCAAGTTCCACGTCCGGATGCGTCTGCATGAAGGCCGGCAGCAGGGGCGCCAGCCGCGATACGCCGAAGGACATCGGCGCGGCGATGCGGATCAACCCACGCAATGCCGCCGAGCGGTCGGCGGCCTCGGCTTCCACGGCTTCACCTTCGTCGAGGATGCGTGCGGCACGTTGCAGGGCGGCCTCGCCGGCCGCGGTCAACGACATGCGCCGCGAGGTGCGGTGAAACAAGGTGGTGCCGATGCGCGCTTCCAGCCGGGTGATGGCCTTGGAAACGGTGGCCTGCGACAGCTGCAGCGCTTCAGCGGCGCGGGCAAAGGAGCCGGCTTCGGCCACTTTGGCGAAGATGGCCCAGGCTTCCAGGTCGGGGAGTCGGTTCATGGCGGGTGATCGCAGGAAGTAGGCTGATCATGTCAGAAATGGAATGGATGATTTTCCATTGTTTCTATTCTCGGCGAGCAGCTGCCTGCCTAGACTGAGCCCATCGAAATCACACACCCGCAGGAGAACGTCATGATTGAACGTCGCCCGTTTGCCAGCCTCGGTGGAGCCAATCACGGTTGGCTGGATGCCAGGCACCATTTCTCGTTTGCCGAGTATCACGACCCCAAGCGCATGCACTGGGGCGCGATGCGGGTCTGGAACGATGACACCATCCAGCCCGGCACCGGCTTCCCGCCGCACCCGCATGCGGACATGGAGATCATCACCTACGTGCGCGAGGGCGCCATCAGCCACCAGGACGACCAGGGCAACAAGGGCCGTACCGAGGCCGGCGATGTGCAGGTGATGAGCGCCGGCAGCGGCATCCGCCACGCCGAATACAACATGGAGCCGGGCGTCACCCGTATCTTCCAGATCTGGATCTTCCCGGACGAACGCGGTGGCAAGCCGTCGTGGGGCACCAAGCCGTTCCCGAAGGGCGAGCGCTCGGGCCACTTCGTCACCCTGGCCAGTGGCATGCAGGGCGATGAGGATGCGCTGCCCATCCGCGCCAACGCCCGGGTGCTGGGGGCAACCCTCAAGGCCGGTGAAACCGCCGAGTATCGGTTCACCGACAGTACCCGCCACGGCTACCTGGTGCCGAATATCGGCAAGGTCGAGGTGGACGGTGTGACCCTGGAAGCCCGCGATGGTGCTGCCATCACCGGCGTGGACAGCATCCGCATCCACGCGCTGGAAGACACCGAACTGGTGCTGGTGGATACCGCCGCCTGAGTTGCCGTTGTCCATCAGGTACAAGGAAGAGGCGCAGCATGCTGCGCCTCTTCGCGTTTGTGGTGGTTGACCGCTGTCGAACCTGACCGTTTCGTAATGTACGGGTCAGGGCGATGACAGCCGCCGGTGATGAAGATGCAGGTCAAACCCACAACCGACCGCTGCCATGCCGACTTTTCTTCGCTTCCGTTTCCTGCCGCTCGCGGCGCTGCTGCTCGGCCTGAGCGCCGCACCGTTGGCGTTCGCCCATGCCACGCTGGTGCGCTCCACACCGGCAGCCAATGCCACGGTGGAGCCGCTGGAACGCATCCACCTGGAGTTCAATGAGGCGGTGATCGCTCGCGCATCGCGCGTGGAGCTGTTCATGGCGCACGGACAGGTATTCATGGCAGTCCCGGTGACGGCGACGCAGGTGCTCAAGGATGGCCGCACCCTGCAGGTGGCGTTGGCCAAGCCGTTGACCCCGGGCAGCTACCAGCTGCGCTGGCGGGCAGTGGGGCCGGATGGCCACCCGATGGAAGGCACCTTGGACTTTCGCGTCCGCTGAGTGGCCGCCGGGATGATTGAACTGTTGCAGCCCGCGTTACGCCTGCTGTCGTACCTGTCCCTGATGCTGCTGTTTGGCTGGCCGTTGTTCAGTGCGTACTGGCGGTTGGGCCCCGGTGCGCAGCCTGCCTTCACGCACCGGGCCCTGTTGGGCGTGACAGCCGCCGCACTGGTACTGGTGGTGCTGGAGGCGGGCCTGCGCCTGGCCAACCTGCTCGCGGTCCCGCTGTCGTCGCTGGATGCAGACAGCATGCGCTGGTTCCTGCTTGACCTTCCGGCCGGCCGGGCCGCACTGGTACGGACAGGCGCGCTGATCCTGCTGCTGGGGCTGTACGTCCGCGCGGGCAAGGCACAGGCGCTGCGCCGGCCACTGCCCGTGCTGCTTGCGGCCGTGGCGCTGGTCAGTCTGGCGTGGAATGGGCATGCGGCCGCGGCCGACGCTTGGCGCCTGGCCGGGGGCATCACCCACCTGCTTGCTGCCGGGGCATGGGTGGGAGCGATCGCGCTGCTGCTGGCGTTGGCGTGGAGAAGCCGTGCCTGCGTGGCGCCGCAGGTCGATACCCTGCGCGCGGTACTGCGTGGTTTCGCGATGCCGGGCACGCTCATCGTGAGCCTGTTGGTGCTTTCCGGTGGCTTCTCGTACCTGAGCCTTGGCGGCACCTTGACCGGCCTGTGGACGAGCCGCTACGGCCAGTTGCTGCTGCTCAAACTGTGCCTGGTGGGCGGGATGCTGATGTTCGCCGCACTGCATCGCTGGTGGCTGGTGCCGATGCTCGACGCGACTGCGCATCAGCAAGGTGCCGCGAAGGCCCTGCGTCACCTGCGCGGCAGTCTGGCCGTGGAAGCAACGCTGGCATTGCTGGTGCTGGCCTGCGTGGCGGTGCTGGGCATGC
Organism: Stenotrophomonas sp. STEN056; assembly: GCF_056759635.1. Classification (NCBI taxonomy): domain Bacteria; kingdom Pseudomonadati; phylum Pseudomonadota; class Gammaproteobacteria; order Lysobacterales; family Lysobacteraceae; genus Stenotrophomonas; species Stenotrophomonas sp. STEN056. Next base: position 26,936 of record NZ_JBRRDL010000043.1, on the reverse strand, counting down.
TCGACCCGGCCGCGTGATCGCGCCGGCTCTGCTAGCCTGCGCGCGCACCGACCGAGGACGCCCCATGAAGCTGTTGATCGTCGAAGACGAACCCAAGACCGGGAGCTACCTGCGGCAGGGGCTGATGGAGGCCGGTTATGTGGTTGACCTGGTCAATGACGGCCTGGACGGCCTGCACCTTGCCGCCAGCGGTGATTACCAGCTCGTCATTCTCGACGTGATGCTGCCCGGCCTCGATGGCTGGAGCGTGCTCTCGCAGCTGCGCGCGGGCGGCAGCCCGGTGCCGGTGTTGTTCCTGACCGCCCGCGCCGACATTGATGACCGTGTGCGCGGCCTGGAACTGGGCGCCGATGATTACCTGCCCAAGCCGTTCGCATTCGCCGAACTGCTGGCCCGTGTGCGTACCGCATTGCGCCGTGGCCAGGTGGCGCCGGTCAATGAGCGCATCGTCATCGCCGACCTGGTGGTGGACACCCTGCGCCGCCGGGTGGAACGGGGTGGGCGCCGCATCGTCCTGAGCCAGAAGGAGTACGCACTGCTTGAACTGCTGGCGCGCCGTCGTGGCGAAGTGCTGCCGCGCTCGCTGATCGCCTCACAGGTGTGGGACATGAACTTCGACAGCGACACCAACGTCATCGATGTGGCAGTACGGCGCTTGCGCGCCAAGGTTGACGACGACTTCGACAGCAAGCTGATCGTCACCGTGCGTGGCATGGGCTATGTGCTGGAAGCGCCGGACGCCGAGGCGGGAGCCACGCGGTGATGCTGGGGCGCTCCACCGCGCGCCGGTTGATCGTGTTGCTGGCCACGGTCACGGTGCTGGTGATGGCCGCACTGGGCATCGCCATCAGCCTGACCGTGCGGCACAACCTGGTTGACCAGGATTACGCCGAGCTGGAGAACAAGTCGGCGCTGGTGGCCGACATCCTTGCCACGGCGCCGCCGGGCGAACGCGCGGCACGCCTGGCCGAAGCCCTGCAGCATCACCCCGACATCGCGTTCTGGATCACCGATGCGCAGGGTAGAACACTGGTATCGACTGCCCCGCTGGCACTGCGCCTGCATGCACGGCAACAGTTGCCCGATGCCGCACCGCTGCGCCGGAATTGGCAGCTGCATGACGGCAGTCGCTACCGCGTGCTGTATCGCAACTTTGCCGAAGGCAATGCCGGGGTCAGCCTGCTGGCCGTTGACCAGCAGCGTCATGCGGGTTTCCTGCGCAGGTTCCATCAGTTGCTGCTGGCCTGCATTGCGGCGGCGGCGCTGGTCAGCAGCCTGCTGGGTGCCTACGTGGTGCAGCGCACGTTGCGGCCACTGCGCACGCTGGCCGATGAAGCACGCCAGATCACCGCCGAGCGACTGGATAGACGCCTGTCATTGGCCGCCGCGCCGGTGGAGCTGGAGCAACTTGCGCAGACCTTGAACGGCATGCTCGCGCGCTTGCAGCAGGACTTCACCCAACTCAGTGATTTCTCCGGTGACCTTGCCCACGAACTGCGCACGCCGATCACCAACATGCTCACCCAGGTGCAGGTGGTGCTGGCACAGCCGCGCGACAACGCGGCCTACCGCGATGCCCTGGGCTCGTGTGCGGAGGAGTTGCAACGCTTGTCGGTGATCATCGGCGACATGCTGTACCTGGCCCAGGCCGAAGCCGCCGGCGTGCTGCCTTCGCGCGAGAAGGTGGCCGTGGCGACGCTGGTGGACGATCTGCTGGAGTTCTACGGCCTGCTGGCCGAGGAAAAACAGGTGCAGCTGCTCCGCGCCGGCGATGGCACGTTGCAAGGCAACCGGCTGATGATCCGCCGTGCGCTGGCCAACCTGGTGACCAACGCCATCCAGCATTGCCCACCTTCCGGCAAGGTGCAGGTCCGTATTGCGATGCGCGATGGGCACTGCCGCATCGATGTGATCAATCCGGGGCCGGCGATACCCGTGCACGCACTGCCGCGCGTGTTCGACCGCTTCTATCGTGCCGACAGCTCGCGCGCACGCGGGCGCGGCGAAGGCGCGGGACTGGGCCTGGCCATCACCCAGGCAATCGCGCGCGCGCATGGCGGCCAGGTGCAGGTGCACTCGGATGCAGACAACACCGCGTTCAGCCTGTTGCTGCCCGTTGCGGGCGGGTGAGCCTCAGCGCGCCTTGCGGCGCGGGGCACGGCGCTTGCCGGTGGAGCGTTCGCTGCCGCTGCCGGTCGTGGTGGCGTCGCCCAGCTGATCCATCCATGTCAGTACATCAACGTAGGCGATGAAGTGCTGCAGGTAGTCGGGGCTGATGTCCTGCATCAGCGCCATGGCGCGGTAGGTGAGTACGCTGGAGTGCAGCGGGCCGGCATCTTCGGGCAGTGAATCCAGGCACTGCCGTAGCAGGCTCTCGATGCGGATGCGGCTCCACAGCTGCTGGAACTCATCCAACACCGGCATGCGCGCCGCATCATCTGCCTCGTCGCTGCGGTTGCTGTCCTGCGCCTGCGCGGGATTGGCGGCATGCAGGGGCAGGGGATATTGCAGCGGAACCGAATTCAACTGTTCCAGCAGGGCTTTGAGCGGGCTTTCGTTGGCAACCCTCTGCGCCGTTGCAGGCGCCGGCCTGGCGAGCAGCTCGGCATACGCGTCGGCCAGCGCCGACAGGCGCGCATCCAACTGCTTTCGCACCTGCCCCTCATGCCGTGCGGCGCGATCTGCCAGCGCGCACATCATGCCGAAACGCAGCGGATTGACGCGGTCGGCGCCGGCTTCACGCCAGGCCTGCAGCCGCGACTGCGGCGTGGCGGCGTTACCGTGCATCGGCCGTGCCGTCCTGCTTCGGGCGTGGGATGGGTGCGATTTCGACGCGGCGGTTCTTCGCGCGGCCGGCTTCATTGTCGTTGGAACTCACCGGCTGCTCGGCACCGAAGGCGGCGGCAAACACCGATGCTGCCGGCACGCCATCGGCGATCAAGGTACGGGTGACGGTGAGCGCACGTGCGGCGGAGAGTTCCAGGTTGTCGGCGAAGCGGGCGTTGGCCACGCGCACCGGCTGGTTGTCGGTGAAGCCGCTGACCATCAGGATTTCGTCGCGCGCATGCAGGTAGTCGCGCAAGGGCGCGGCGATGCTCTGCAGCAGCTCGCGGCCTTCGGGCTGCAGCTGGTCGGAGTTGAGCGCAAACAACACGCTGCCGCTGATGCCGATGCGGCCATTGATGACGGTGACGCGGCCAGCAGCCAATGGCGCAGCCAGGGCCTGCTCCAGCGTCTTGAGCTTGGCGGTTTGTTCCTGGCGCTGCTTCACTTCCTCATCCAGGCGGTTGTGCAGCAGCAACTGGATGCCGATGACGCTGGCCAGGATCAACACGAACGCACCCAGCAGCACCGACATCAGATCGCCGAATGCCGCCCAGGTGGTGGCGGTGGATTCGGCGTCGAATTCGATCTCGTCACTCATGCGTGGCCGGCCCCGTTGCCGTCACGGGCCACCGCCAGTTGCTGCAGCTCGCCGATGATCTGCTTCTGCGAGAGCATGCTCAGGTCGATGACTTCGCGTGCCTGCGCCACGTAATACGCCAGCTGCTCATCGCTGCGCGCCAGCGATTTGTCCAATGCGGTTTCGATCAACTGCAGGCGTTCGTTCAAGGTCTCGGTGGATTGCCCGAACAGCGCGACCGCGCCGCCGAAGGCATCGCCCAGGCTGGCCACTTCCACCGCGCTGCTGGTGACGTGCGCGGCGGCGGCGTCGAGCTTGCCGGTTTCGTTCTCGACCTGCGTGCTGAAGCGATTGCCAACGCGCTCCAGCAGGTCGGCCGAGGTGCTGACCAGCGCGTCGATGGCGGTGCGCTGTTCGGTCGAGGCGTGGTTGACCGCATCGAGCAGGGTTTCCAGCGTGGACAGCAGGCGGCTGCGTTCTTCCAGCATCGCGGTGTCGCGCACCATGCTGTCGGACAGCTTCTGACGCAGCTCGGCCACCACTTCGGCAGCGGCGCGCGGGGCTTCCGAGGCGCTCTGCACCAGGCGCGAGATTTCGCTGATGGTGTCACGCGCCTGGGCCTGCGATTGTTCGCTCATGGCCTGCGCGGTCTGCGCCAGGGTGTCGCAGATCTGCTGCTGGCGCTGGGCAACCTGTTCGCCGTTGTGCTTCCAGCTGTCGTCCAGCGTGGCGACCATTGCCGCCAGCGCCTGCGACCAGTTGCCCAGGCGTTGTGCATCGCCTTCGGCGAATGCGCTGTGCAGTTCCGCGTGCGAGTGTTGCAGGGCCTGGACCAGCGAACGTGCGTGTTCCTCGAAGCTGGCCGAGGCCTGCAGCAGTGCGTGTTCGTTGCGCTGCGCCAGTGCATCGTGCGCGTTGCGTTGTTCGCCCAGCGCGCTGGCCCATGCCGCGGCGGTGCGGTTGGCATGCTCTTCCATGCGCGTGGCAACGCCGTCGAGCAGGCCCGAGGAGCGCTGTTCAAACGTGTCGGTGAACTGCTGCAGCGCCTGCTGCAGCCCGGTGGTCAATGCGCTGTTGCCGCGTTGCTGTTCGGCCAGTGCGGTGCTCCAGCTGTCGCTGGCCGCATTGGCGGCACCGCGCACGGCGAGGTTGAGGCCATCCAACTGCTGTTGCACGGCGCTGTCGATGCTTGCATGCAGGGCGTCGGAGCGTTCGGCCAGCCCGCGCATGGTGGCCTCGACCACCGGCTGCAGCGCTGTGCCCACCGCATTGGCCTGCTGGGTGATGCCGGCCTGCATGGCCTGCTGCAGCGCTGTGGCCAATTGCGTGTAGGCCGCCTCGGTGCGCTGGTGGAATTCCTGCTGGCCGGCCTGCAGGCGCGTGTTGTTGTCCTGCTGCTGCTGTTCAAGGCTGGCCATCATCGCCTGCAGGCGATCCACCAGCGCCGGCATCAGCGCATTCTGTTCCTGCAGCAGGCGGAAGGTTTCGGTGCGCTGGAATGCCTGCGAATGCACGCGCAGATGCGCGGCGATGCCGGCATCCAGTTCCTGCACGGCATTGCTGCGCTCGCGGCGGAACAGCGCCGACAACAGGCCCAGCGCGGCCGACGACGCCACGCCCGCAATCGAGGTGCCGAAGGCAAAGCCCAGGCCCTTGACCGGCGCGGCCAGTGAGCTGCGGATGGCATCCAGGTCGGTGGCACTTTCCAGCGCCAGGCCGGTGCCGCGCAGCGTGGCCATCATGCCCAGCAGCGTACCGAGCATGCCCAGCAGCACCAGCAGGCCAACCAGGTACGGGGTCAACGCCGGTGCCGGCAGGCCCACGCGCTCACCTTGCACGCGCAGGCGCACGGCGTTGCGCAGGCCCGGGTTCAAGCGCGACAGCCAAGCGTCGAGGTTGTCGCTGCCTTCGTTGATGGCCGGCAGTGCCTGCAGCAACGTGGCGGTGGCCTGGCGATAGCGGAACAACTCCACCGCGCCAACCAGATAACAGGCGGCAATCACGGAGGCGACCACGGCCGCCAGCGGATGCGTGCCGGCATAGCCCACGCCGATCCAGCACACGGCCAGCAGGCCAACAAGGAAGACAACGACGGCGACGAGGTTTCTGAACATGGGCATTGGGTTACCGGGTACGCAGGGCAGCGAGCAGCCCTTCGATGGGATGGAAGCGGACATCCAGCTCGGCCAGCAGCGCGGTGCGCAGGTCCTGGCGGAAGCTGGCCAGCCAGGGGCTGGTGGGTGCCGCGTTGGTGTCCGATGCGGTGGCATCGGCCGTGGGTTCGGTGTTGCGGTCGTGCAGGCGCTCGAAATGCAGGCCGAGCAGGGCCGGTACGTTGGACAGCAGGGTGTGTTCGCGCGGGCTGAGGGTGGCTTCCATCACCGCGTCCACTTCGGCCAGCCGCGCCTTGGCCTCGGACTGCCGCGCCAGCATGTCGCGCAGTTTGCCGCGCAGCTTGCCGGTGGCGATCTGCATCGAACGCTGCTGCTTGAGGCAATGCTGGCGGTACGGTGCGAACGCTGCCTGGGCGGCGTTTTCGGCGGGCGGCGCGTTGCGCGGCGGGGTCATGTCGATGTCGGCGAGGATGGCTTCGGTCAGCATGGTGCGGATGCGCGCGCACTCGGCGTCCTGGGCCGCGTCGAAGGCGGCACCTTCCGGCGGCGCTGGCACGGGGTTGTCCAATGCACGCGACAGGGTGATGGCGCGGTTCCAGTCGAACCATTGCGCCAGGCGCTCGGGCACGTCCGGCGCGGTGCGCGCGGCGGCATCGTCCTTGAATCGGGCCAGCAGGCGAATGAACGCCGGGCCCAGGACGGGCGCCCGTTGGATAGCTTTCGCCATGTGGCCTGACTAAAAAACCAGCATTTTACATGGCCTTGCATGCTTCGCCCGGGCAGGGGTATTCAGGCAGGACGGGGCCTGGCTTGATTTATATCGTTGTTGCGAATGATTATTGTTCGTACAATGCCGCGCATCAGCCGCTGCCAGCCGCAGTCAGCCAACCCCGCATTCAATGTAGGTTGACTCCGTGTCCTTCCCCCTCTGTTCTGCCGCCGCTCGCCCGGCGCTGCTGTCCATGGCCGTTGCCATGGCCCTGTTTCCCGTCACTGTGCTTGCCGCCGCGCCCGAAGTGGGCGAAGCGCCTGCCGATGCGGCGCGCACGCTCGATGCGGTCCACGTCAACGCGTACCGCACCACCTCGCATGCCTCCAGCGCGACCAAGACCGACACCGCCATCGCCGAGACCGCACAGTCGGTATCGGTGATCGCACGGGAGGAACTGGACGCCCGTGGCGTGCAAAACCTCAACGAGGCCATGCGCTATGTCGCCGGCGTCACCCTGGAAAGCAGCGGCATCGACAACCGTGTCGATGATTTCCGCATCCGCGGCTTCGACGCTGGCAGCTGGTCGAACAACGTCACCGTCGATGGCATGCGCGCGCCGCAGGGCAGCCAGTGGAACCGCAGCATGGTCGACAGCTGGAACCTGGAGCGCGTGGAAGTGCTCAAGGGCCCGTCGGCGGTGATGTACGGGCAGGTGGCTCCGGGTGGCATGGTCAACCAGGTCAGCAAGACGCCGACGCCCGATCAGCAGCAGGTGCTGCGCCTGGGCATCGATGGCAATGGCCAGTACAGCAGCGCCTTCGACGTGGGTGCCGGCAGCGACGACAACCGCCACCTGCTGCGTCTGGTCGGCCTGTATCGCGACGGTCAAACGCAGATCGACCACACCGAGCAGCAGCACTGGTTCCTGGCGCCCAGCTACACCTTCCAGATTGCCGAGCGCACGCGCCTGACCCTGCTGGGCCTGTACCAGAAGGATGACGGTGGCTCGACCTACCAGTTCCTGCCGATGGACGGCACGCTGCTGGCCACGCCCTACGGCCGAATGAAGAACACCACCTTCATCGGCGAGCCGAACTGGAACACCTTTGATCGCACCATCTGGACGGCCGGCTATCTGTTCGAGCACAGCTTCAACAGCCACTGGACGCTGAGCCAGAGCGCACGCCATACCGACGTGGAGTCGGTGTTCCGCACCGTGGTGACCAACGGCAAGCTCAATGACGATGGCCGCACCCAGAAGCGCCGCGCCACCTGGGGCGAAGGCGATTCCAAGGGCGAAACCGTGGACACGCGCCTGACCGGCAAGTTCCATACCGGCGCCGCCGAGCACACCGTGCTGTTTGGCGTGGACTGGCAGAAGGCCGACTGGACCGGCGCGCGCGGCGCGATGCTCAACCCGGCCGACATCGACATTTTCAATCCCGTCCATACCGACTACGTGCCGGTCACCACCAGCATCAATTACAGCGGCGGCATCAACCGCCAGACCGGCGTTTACCTGCAGGACCAGATCGCCATCGACAAGTGGCGCCTGACCTTCGGTGGCCGCCATGACTGGACCAAGGACGACACCTGGAGCCAGGCCTACACGGTGGCCACCAATACCTATCGTCCGGTGGTGCCGACGCGGATCAAGGACAAGGCCTTCACCGGCAACGCCGGCGTGTTGTACGTGGCCGACAACGGCCTGACCCCGTACCTGAGCTATGCCGAGTCGTTCCAGCCGGCGGCGACCAACGTCAACATGAGTTACACGCAGACGCCGTTCGACCCGGTGACCGGCAAGCAGTGGGAAGCCGGCCTGAAGTACCAGCCGGCGTCGTTCGATGGACTGTTGACCCTGTCGGCCTACGACCTGCGCCAGCAGAACATTGTCACCAACGATCCAAACACCGCACACAACACCTGCGGTGCCGCCGGCAACAGCGATTGCCAGGTGCAGGACGGTGAAGGTCGCGTGCGTGGCGTGGAGTTGGAAGGGCGCATCACCCCACTGCAAGGCTTCAGCGTGATCGGCGCGGCCAGCTGGATGGATTCGGAAGTCACCCGCAGCAACAACGGCTACGCCGGCAAGCAGCTGGCGATAGTGCCGGACTGGACCGCCGCGCTATGGGCCGACTACACCTTCCAGGTGGGCGGGCTTGAAGGCCTGAGTCTGGCCGCTGGTGTGCGCTACAACGGCAAGAGTTATGGCGACAGCGCCAACCTCTATCTGATCCCGTCCTACACGCTGTGGGATGCGGCCATCCGCTACGACGTCGGCCAGCACGGTGCGGTGGGCACGCAGTTCGCGCTCAACATCAGCAACCTTGCCGACAAGCGTTTTGTTTCCACCTGCGGCGGTGTTTCGTCGTGCTACTTCGGCACCGGCCGCACCGTCACCGCCACCGCGCGTTTCAGTTGGTAATGCGCCGCCATGCCCGCCGGGATAGTCCGGCGGGTGTTCTTCCTCGCCAGCCTTTGAGCCAGACCGAATGAAAACCTATCCTCACGGCCGTGGTGCCGTGCCATGAACCTGCTGCTTGCATTGATTGCCACGGCCACCTGCATCGTTGCGGCGCTGTTGTTGTATGTCGCCACGCCACAGCAACAGCTGCGTGCGGCCGGCCCGTGGCCAACGCGCCATGCGTGGTGGCCGGGGACGCTGCTGGCGCTGGTCGCATTGCTGGCGATGTGGCCCTTGCTGGCACCGCTTGAGGCAATCACCGCATGGTTGGTGTTGCTGATGCTGGTGTGGTCGGTGGCGCCTTTCGTGGGCGCGTGGCGTGCCCGTGTGCGCGCACGGAGGGCGGCATGAACGAGGCGCGCGTGCGGCTGCAGAGCAGCCATTGGTTCGGCAAGACCTGTGCCGGCGTGGTGCTGGGTTTTGGCCTGGCACTGGCACTGTCGGGCCTGTTCGCCTGGCTGGGACCGGACGGCATCAGCGCCGGTGGCGGCAAGAACCAATTCAACATGTGGCTGATGGCGCCGATCTGGGCCACGGTGCTGTGTTTCGTTTATCTGTTCGGCAGCAGCTTGCGTGCATGGCTGTGGCTGGGTGCGGCCAATGTGTTGAGCTTCGGCCTGTTGTGGTTGACGCGCTGGTGGATGGCATGAAGATCCGCAGCGACATCATCAAGGTCTACAAGGACGTCCATATCTGGATCGGCATCGTCAGCGGGTTGATGTTGTTCATCGCCTTCTATGCCGGCTCGATCACCATGTTCGAGAAGCCGCTGGAACGCTGGGCGACGCCACCATCGACGCTGGCCGCTGCGCCATCGTTGCAGCAGGCCGATGCGCTGGTTGAAGCGGTATTGGCCGCGCACCCGAAGGCGGCATCGCGCTACTTCATCTCGGTGAAGCCCGGTGCCGATCAGCCTGCACGCGTGTACTGGCAGGAGCGCGCCGGTGGCCGCCGCCAGTTCAAGGAATACGCCGCCAGCCTTGATGCCGATGGCCAGCTGCAGGTGGAACAGACACGCAAGGCGCCGGTCGCGCAGCTGGTGGACACCTTGCACCAGCTGGTCGGCCTGCCGTTTGCCGATGCGATAGCGCGGCCGATCATGGGCGCGGTGGCACTGGCCTATGCGGTGGCGCTGGTCTCCGGTTTGATCGTGCTGCTGCCAACACTGACCAAGGACATGTTCGCGCTGCGCATTGGCAAGAACATCAAGCGCATGTGGCTGGACGCGCACAACGCGCTGGGCTTGTTCAGCCTGCCGTTCCATCTGGTGATCGCGCTGACCAGCGTGGTGTTTGCCTTCCACGACCAGTTCTACGACGTGCAGGGCGCGGCGGTGTATCCGGACGGCATCCAGTGGGCCGAAGCGCATGACGCGCCGCCGACCGGCGCGCAGGTGTTGCCGGCGGCCGAGCTGTTGCGCCGGGTGCAGGTGCAGCTGCCCGGGTTCGAGGTGCAGAGCTTCGGCTTCCAGCACAAGGACGGCCATGTCGAAGCCACGGTCACCGGCCTGGACGTGCGCCACGGCACCCGCGCGCGGCTCTATGCCAGCACCCATCTGGACCCGTACAGCGGGCAGGTGGATCCGCATGACCTGCCAGGCCACATGGATGGCTGGAACGGCTCGGTCAATGCGTTCTTTGCCCTGCATTTCGGCAGCTTCGGCGGCAACCCGGTGCGCTGGTTGTACCTGCTGATGGGGCTGGCCGGCGCGGCGCTGTTCTACACCGGCAACCTGCTGTGGGTGGAATCGCGCCGGCGCAAACGCAAGGGGCCGGAGACGCCTGTGCAGAAACTTTCCGGTTGGGTATTGGGCTGCCTGACGGTGGGCGTGTCGCTGGGTTGCGTGGCCGGCATTTCGGCCAGCCTCGCCGCAACCAAATGGTTGCCTGCGTTGGTCGCTGATCTGAAGGCATGGCACACCGGGATCTACTACGCGGTGTTCGTGCTGGCGATTGCGTGGGCGTTCCTGCGCGGCGCGTCACGCGGCGCGGTGGAACTGTTGTGGGCCAGTGCGTTGTTCACGCTGGCGATTCCGCTGTCGAGCCTGGCCGGCCTATGGGGCATTGGTGGCGCGTGGAGCCATGCGGGCAGCTGGCCGGTGGATGTCACCGCACTGCTGTCGGTGCCGGTGATGGTGTACATCGCTCATCGCACGCAGCTGCGTGTTGCGCAGGGCCACACCGATAGCATCTGGGCGCAGGCCAATCACCAACCTGTGTAATGCACAGTGATGCCGCATTGGACCGATCGGTGTTGCCATTGCCGAGCATGGCTCGGCACTACCGAAGAAGCCGCCTTTTGGCGGCTTCTTCATGGCTGCAACACGCGGGGCAGGGGCGATGGCCGCGCGCAGGATTCAAGCGGCGGCTTCGGCGGCGCGCACTGCGGGCGCAGTGCGGTCCACGCTGGTCTGGCCGTCCACGCCGTAGGGCACGTCGCCGGCGATCGTGACCCGGCGTACCACGCGATGTTGGTCGCCGTAGTCGTTGATGGCGTAGTGCTGGGTGGCGCGGTTGTCCCAGATCGCCACATCGCCTTCGGTCCAGCGCCAGCGCACCGTGTTTTCCAGGCGCTGCACATGATCCTGCAACACGCCCAGCAGGTGCCGCGAATCGGAACTTGAATGGCCAACCAGCCGCTTCACGAAATGCCCCAGTACCAGGCTGCGCTCGCCGGTCTCCGGATGCACCCGCACCACGGGATGCTCGGCCTCGAACAGACGCCGGGTGAACACCTGCTTGTAGCGGTTGATCACCGTGTCGGTGGGCTGCTGGGTGGCGGCGTAGTCAAAATCGTTGCCGTGCAGGGCACGCAGATTTTCCGCCAGCGCCTTCAGCTCGGCCGGCAGGCTGTCATAGGCGGCCACAGTGTTGGCCCAGACGGTGTCGCCGCCATGGGGCGGAATGACAACGGCGCGCAGGATCGACAGCTGCGGGTAGGCCACCTCGAAGGTGACGTCGGTGTGCCACGAGTTGGCGCGCCCGCCGTGGCGTGAATCCAGTTCCAGCAACTGCGTGCCGTCCCTGGAGGGCACGGTGGGGTGTGTGACCAGGTCACCCCACAAGCGGCCGAATGCCTGTTGCTGTGCATCGTCCAGGTGGCCCTGGCCGCGGAAGAACAGCACCTTGTGGGTAAGCAGTGCCGCCTTGATGGCTGCGAACTGCGCCGTCGACAGATCGCCGGAGAGGCGCACGCCGCGCACTTCGGCGCCGATGTGGCCGGCCTGGCGGATGAGGTCCAATTCAACGTCCGTTGCCTGCGGTGTCAGCCGGGAGGGGGAAGCAATGGTGCGCATCAGCAGTCCTTTTTCGGGGTTCACGATGATTTTGCGAGGGTGTGTCGGCGTGCCCAAACAAGCGGTACGCAGTTGATCATTCCCGGCGTGCCTGAGGCCGGATGGTTATGTCGACCAATGCGGCGGGGTGCTCAGGCGGCGGAGGCGTCGCTGTGCAGTACACGGTCCAGGATCTGCATTTCGAGCGCGGCGAATGCCGGATCGCCCTGCGCGCGTGGTCGCGGCAAGGGAATGGGTTGATCCAGTGCGACCAGGCCGTCTTCGATCAGGATCACGCGGTCTGCCAGCATCACGGCTTCCTGCACGTCGTGGGTGACCAGCAGCGCGGTGAAACGGTGGCGCTGCCACACGCGTTCGATCAACTGCTGCATGCCGATGCGGGTGAGTGCATCGAGCGCGCCGAGTGGTTCGTCGAGCAACAGCAAACGCGGCTGGTGCAGCAGCGCCCGTGCCAAGGCCACGCGCTGACGCTGTCCGCCGGACAGTTGTGCGGGCCAGTCCTGCGCGCGTTCGGCCAGGCCCACCTGCGCCAGCGCCTGGCGGCCGGCGCTGGCTGCCGCGGCGGGCAGGCCCAGGGTTACGTTGGCGAGCACGCGGCGCCACGGCAGCAGGCGCGGTTCCTGGAACAGGAGGCGGGTGTCGGCATGGAGACCGTTGATGTCCTGCCCGTCCAGCTGAAGTGTGCCGTTGCCGGGCGTTTCCAGGCCGGCGAGCAACCGCAGCAGCGTGCTCTTGCCGCAACCGCTGCGACCAATGACGGCGATGAACTGCCCCGGCTCGACGACCAGCTGCGTGCCGCGCAGCACCTGGCGGTTGCCGTAGTGCTTGTGCAGGTTTTTTACTTCCAGGCGTACGCCGGTGGCGGGTTCCAGCGGGAGAGGGGAGTGCATGTGGGGAACTCCTGGGAAGGGCTGACGGGATTGGCTGTGGGTTGTGCGGTGGTGGGCAGGGCGGCTGCCTCATTCCGCTGCCGATGGCTGGTAGCCGGGATGCCAGCGCAGCCACCACCGTTCCAGGCTGCGGGCACACAGGTCGGCGAGCTTGCCCAGCAGTGCGTAGAGCAGGATGCCGACCAGCACGATGTCGGTTCGCAGGAACTCACGGGCGTTCATCGTCAGGTAGCCGATGCCGGCCTGTGCCGAGATCGTCTCGGCCACGATCAGCACCACCCACACCAGCCCCAGCGAGAAGCGCAGGCCAACCAGGATCGACGGCAGCGCACCGGGCAGAATCACATCGCGGTACAGCTGCCAGGGTGAGAGCCCGTAGCTGCGGCCCATCTCGATCAGCTGTGCATCCACATTGCGGATGCCGTGGAAGGTGTTGAGGTAGATCGGGAAGAACACCGACACCGCGATCAGGAACAGCTTGGCGCCCTCACCGATGCCAAACCACAGGATCACCAGCGGGATCAGTGCCAGCGCCGGGATGTTGCGCAGCATCTGCAACGAGGTGTCGAACAGCACTTCGGCCACTTTCACCGAGCCTGCCAGCAAGCCCAGCAGCAAGCCGGCGCTGCCGCCGATGGCCAGCCCGAGCAGGGCGCGGGCCGCGCTGATTTTCAGGTGCGTCCACAGTTCACCCGATACGCTCAGTGCCCAGGCGGCCCTTGCAACGTCCAGCGGCGCAGGCAACACGCGCGCGCTGAGCCAACCCAGTGCCGCGGCCAGTTGCCAGGCCAGCAGCAGGCCGAACGGAACCAGCCACGGCAGCCAGTGCACATCATTCAACAGCGGGAGATTCCGGACTGTGCGTGCGCTCATGCGATCTGCGCCACGCTGGCCGAGCGCAGGTTGATCCTGTCGGGGATCAGCGCCAGTGCGAACAAGGTATCGGCGATCTGCTGCTGCTCGGCCAGGATTGCAGGGGTGATCGGCCCGGTGCCGTAGACCGTGCGGCTTTCGGAGCGCTCGGCCACCGCCAGCGGCAGGCCCCACAACGCCGCCAGTTCGGCGGCCAGCGCACTGCGATTGGCCGCGCCCCATTGATCCACCTTGCTGATCTCATCGACGACGATGGCCAGAATGTCCGCGTTGTTGGCTGCGTAATCGCGTGCGCTGAAGTAGTAGGCGCGATTGTCGGCCACGCCGGTGGCATCGGCCAGCACCCGCGCGCCCAGTGCTTTTTCGACCGAGGCCATCAATGGATCCCAGATCACCCAGGCATCGACCGCGCCGTTCTCGAAGGCTGCACGCGCGTCGGCCGCCGGCAGGTACACCGCGTTCAGATCGCTGTAGGTCAGGCCATGTTTCTCGAACAGCTTGATGATGAAGTAGTGGACATTGGAGCCCTTGTTGAGCGCGATTTTCCTGCCTTTGAGCTCGGCCACGCGGGTGATGGGCGAGTGTTTGGGCAGCAGCACCGCCTCGGCCCGCGGTCGTGGCCGGGTGGCGGCGACATAGGCCAGCGGCGCACCCGCGGCCAGGGCAAAGATCGGTGGCACTTCGCCCACGTCGCCGAAGTCGATGGCGCCCACGTTCAAGGCCTCCAACTGCACCGGCCCGGCCGGGAACTCGGTCCACTTCACGCTCACGCCCAATGGCGCCAGGCGCTGCTCCAGCGTGCCGCGACTCCTGAGCAGGCTCAGATAGCCCCGCAGGTGACCGATGCGAATCTGCCGCGTTGGTGTGCGTACCAACGCGGCCAACGAGGGCAAGCCGATGGCGGCTGCGGCAGCAGCCAGGATCAAACGGCGGCGGGGCAGCGAAGTGGTGTGCATGGCAGGCTCCTGTCGAAGGTGGCAGTGAAGAACGCGATGCCGGTGTGGGCATGGGTTGTCCGGCAGCGCTATGCCGGTGCCGCGCGGTGGTGGCGCGGCGATGCTCGGGAAGGACGGGGACTGTGTGGCAGTGACATGGCGTCCATTGCCGAACCTGCCGTGTCGCGGTGTTTGACATTCTTGAATGACGCACCGGAAAACGGGAACGTGCGAATTCGCAGCTGGTGATAGCCAAATCCACTAAGCCGATAGCCATCCTGTGCAGTGTGGCTGGCAGTCATGGGCATGCTTCTCGCCTGCCTTTTTGGCGCACAAAAAAAGACGCCGCCTTTCGGCGGCGGCTTCACAAAGACCGGGATCAGAAAGCCCGGGGGCAGAGTGGAGTTGTTGGAGTCGAGTTAGTGAAGAGCCTGACGCTGCCCCCGGTTTTCCCCGGTTTATCTGGCGTGGCGCTTCAGCAGTTCCAGCAGTACTTCGGCTTCCTGTGCGCGCTTGTCCGGGTTCTTTTCCGCGACCACATGGTCGCTCAGGTGCCCGGCCATCACCTCCAGCATCAGCCCGTGCATCGCGCCCTTGGCGGCGGCAATCTGCACCAGTACGGCATCGCAGTCGTCGCCGGCTTCCAGCGCCTGTTCCAGTGCCGCCACCTGCCCGGCAATGCGGCGCACCCGGGTCAGCAGTTTCTTTCTGTCGCGTTGGATATGTGCCATGGCTGGCATCATATACCCCTTGGGGGTATAGAATCACGCCGTCCTTCTGCCACGCCGTCCGCCCATGCAACTCGACGCACTTGCCCAGTCCCGCCGCCACAGCCATGTCTTCAGCCACGGCAACCCGATGGCGGAAAAGAACACACGCCGTGCAATGGCATTGACGGTTGTGATGATGGTGGTGGAGATCACCGGCGGCTGGTGGTTCAACTCGATGGCGGTGTTGGCCGACGGCTGGCACATGAGCTCGCACGCGCTGGCACTGGGGCTGGCGGCGTTTGCCTATGCCTGCGCGCGCCGCTACCGCGATGATCCGCGTTTTGCCTTCGGCACCTGGAAGATCGAGATCCTGGCCGGCTACACCAGCGCCATCCTGCTGCTGGGTGTGGCGGGCGTCATGGCGTTTGAATCCATCGCGCGCGTGTTCAAGCCCAGCCCCATCCACTACCAGCAGGCCATCGCGATTGCGGTAGTCGGCCTTGCCGTGAACCTGTTGTGCGCGTGGTGGCTGCGTGACCAGCACGATCACCACCACGGCCATGCGCATCATCATGCTGACCACCATGACGGGCACTCCCCGCATCACGACCTGAACCAGCGCTCGGCCTACCTGCACGTGTTGGCCGATGCGGCGACTTCGGTGCTGGCGATCATCGCGCTGCTCGGCGGCCTGTACTTCGGCGCCTCATGGCTGGATCCGGTGATGGGCATCGTCGGTGCGGTGCTGGTGTCGGTGTGGGCCTGGGGGCTGATCCGCCAGACCAGTCGCGTATTGCTGGATGCGGAAATGGATGCGCCGGTGGTGGCCGAAATCCGCGAAGCAGTGGAACAGGGCGAGGTTCCCGCACGCATCAGTGACCTGCATGTGTGGCAGGTCGGCCGTGGTCGCTTTGCGTGTTCGATGGAAGTGGTGACGGCAGCGGGCGTGGACGCGGAGGTATTCCATCGCGCGTTGTCGATCCATGAAGAGATCGTGCACGTGACGGTTGAGGTGCGCAGCGCAGCCGCGCAGTAGTGCCGAGCCATGCTCGGCAGAGGCGTTACCGGGAACCCAGTTGTGGGAGCGGCGTCAGCCGTGAAGCCGGCAAGGCTGCAATTACCGATATGTTCGCAATCTGATGATTCATGGGCTTCCCGGGGGTCCGCCCACCCCCAAGCGCGGAGGGGATGGGGGTTGAGGCCCTGCCGCGGATGGCTGGGCACGAAAGCTTCGGCCGATGCTGCTAGATCACCCGCAGGGTGATCGCCTTCAGCACCGCGCGGGTGCGGTCGCGGGTGTCGAGTTTGTCGAGAATGGCCGAGACGTAGTTCTTCACCGTGCCTTCGGCCAGGAACAGGCTGCCGGCGATTTCGCGGTTGCTGTAGCCGCCGGCCATCAGGCGCAGCACGGCGACTTCCTTCTGGCTGAACAGCTCCCTGGGCGCATCGTCCGCGTGGTAGCGGTAACGCTGGCGCACCGGGTCGGTGCTGACCGGCTGCAGCAGGGTACTTCCGGCGATGATTCGGCTGATCGCATCGCGCAGGTCTTCCGGTGCAGCGTCCTTCAGCAGGAAGCCCTGGGCGCCGGCTTCGGTGGCGCGCAGCAGCAGGTCGCTCTCGTCGAAGGTGGTCAGGAACAGGCAGGGCGTGGTGTCGCCACGTTCGCGCAGTGCCTGCAACGCCTGGATGCCGTCCATGCCCGGCATGCGGATGTCCGAGACGATCAACTGCACGGGTTGCTGTTGCAGCTGCGTGAGCAGGGCTTGGCCACTGTCGGCCTCGAACACGATCTCGATGCCCTGCTGCTGCAGCAGGGCGCGCAAGCCGGCGCGGATCAATGCCTGGTCATCGACCAGGGCAATGCGCGGTGCGCCGCTCATGCGTTGAACTCGGCGCGGATGTGCAGTGCACCGGAAGCGGCGCGTTGCAGTTGCAGCCGCCCGCCGTGTTCGGCCACGCGCTCGCGCATGCCGGTGAGCCCATTGCCTTCGCGCAGCTCGCCACGCAGCTTTCCGTCGTCCTGCATGTCCAGTTGCAGTGTTCCTTCGTGTTGATGCAGGTGCACCTGCAATACCTGTGAGTCACCGTGGCGCGCGCTGTTGGTCAGTGCTTCCTGCACACAGCGCAGCAGCGCTTCGGCCAGCGCCGTATCGCGTATCTGTACCGTGTCATCAAGCTGCAGTTGCAGGCGTGGGCGCGGCAGTGGCGCGGCCAGGGCGTGCAGCGCGGTGGCGATGTCGAGCTGGCCCGCTTCGCGCAGCGAATGCACCACCGCGCGAATATCGCCCAGCAACTCGGCGGAGAGCTGCTCGCAGAGCAGCACTTCCGGCGGCGCGGTATCACGCCCGGCCAGTGCGCGCAGCTGCAGGCGCAGTGCGGTGAGTTTGTGCCCGGCGACATCATGCAGCTCGCGTGAAAGCCGCAGGCGTTCGGCGTCGCGGGAGCTTTCGGCCAGCAGGGCGCGGGTGGCGAGCAGGTCGGCGTTGAGCAGCGCCAGCCGATCACGCGCCTGCTCGGCGGTATGTGCGTAGTGCGTGGTCAACATGGCAAAGGCCTGGAAGCCGGCGAAGATCAGCACCACCGCGGCCGGGTGACTGTGCACATCGCGCAGCACCAGGTACATGCCCAGGTTGACCAGCAGCATCACCGCCAGCGTGATGCGCAGTGGCCAACTCATTGCCATCTGCGCGGCCAGCATCACCAGCAGGGCCGGCGCCACGCCGCTGCTGGCGGCCAGGCGGATGACCGCCAATGCCGCCACTGCCTCGACCAGCAGCGCCACGTTGCGCTGCGGCGAGGGGCGCTCGTAGCTGGCGGCAAACAGAAAGGCGATCAGGAACAACAAAGCGCTGCCCCAGCGCAGGGCGAGTTGCTCGGCCGAGCCATAGGGCAGGGTGGCCGCTACCGCCAGCCAGGTCAGCAGGCCGGCGAGGTTGAGCGGGTGCATCAGCCTGTGCCTGCGCGAACGGGGAGTGATTTCCATGCCCGCATGCTGGTGGCGTGCGGCGTTGCCGGCAAGGGGGGCGATGCAGAAAGTGACTTCCGGCAGGGTCGATCAATGACTGCCGCAACTGCGGTGCGTACGCCCGAAAACGCAGGCTGTGCACAGGCCGTCGCATTCGCCGGCCACCACCGAAGAGAGCGCTGTCATGCCTGGATATTCCTTGATCGTCGCGTTGCATGTGCTGGCCGGCGTGGTCGCCCTGGTCGGCTTCTGGTCGGCGGCGTTCATGAAGAAAGGCTCGCCGCGGCACCGCGCGCTGGGCAAGGTGTATCTGGTAGCAATGGCGGTGATCGTGGTTACTGCGTTGCCGATCACCATCCAGTTCGCCTTCTTCCGTCAGCAGCCGTTGTCGGCCTTGTTCCTGGCCTATCTGATGGCGATCACCGGCAACGCGACGTGGCTGGCCTGGCGTGCGGTCACCGACAAGCGCGACTGGAAGAAGCTGGTGTCACGGCCGGGCTGGCATCTGGCGGTTTGGCCGATGGTGATCCTGGCGCTGGTGGTAGTGGGTACTGGCATCCAGCATCGCCAGCCTCTGTTCCTGGGGTTCTCGTCGATTGGCCTGTGGGTGGGCTGGCGCATGCTGAAGTTCGCCCGTCGTGGGCCGTCGCGTCCGGACTGGGCGTTCCGCCAGCATTACCAGTCGATCCTGGGAGCGGGCATTGCTACCCACGTGGCCTTCCTCGGCATCGGCATGCGCCCGGTATGGCAGTGGCTGCACAGCCACACCACGGTGCCGGCGCTGCTGATCGAGCTGTTCCCTTGGGCGGCACCGTTGCTGGTGGCGGTGTTGGTTGGCGTCTACCTGGACCGCAAGTACGGCGGTCGGCGGGTGGCCAGGGCGGCGCAGTAAGTTGCAGGAGTTGGTGGCCCCGGGTGTGCTTCACTTACCCGGGCTGCGTGGGACGCAGACGAAGAAGCCGCCCTTGGGCGGCTTCTTCTATTGCTGCGATGTGAGCTGGCTCAAACGTCGCCGTCGCTGGCCCAGCCTTCGCCGCTGCCGCGCTGGAACACGCGATCACCGTCCTGCACCTCACCGGCCGGGAAGTGTTCCTGCGTTGCCAGCGTTGCGTAGATCGGGGTGAAGTCCGGATCGGTGGCGGCCATCAACTGCTCGAAGCCGTCGATGACGAAGTAGCTCTTCTGGAAGGTGTCGATGCGGTAGCGCGTGCGCATGATCCGCTCCAGGTCAAAGCCAATGCGGTTGGGCGCGGCCGATTCCAGCGAGTACAGCGATTCGCCCTTGGACGACACAATGCCGGCGCCGTAGATGCGCAGACCCTCGGCGGTGTTGATCAGGCCGAACTCCACCGTGTACCAGTACAGGCGGGTGAGGTTCTGCAGTGCCTCCGGGCCGATCGCATGCGCTTTGACGCCACCGCGGCCGTAGGCGGCCATGTAGTCGGCAAACACCGGGTTCATCAGCAGCGGCACATGGCCGAACAGGTCATGGAACAGGTCGGGTTCGGCGATGTAGTCGATCTGGTCCGGACGGCGGATCCACCAGGTCACCGGGAAGCGGCGGTTGGCCAGGTGGTCGAAAAATTCCAGTTCCGGCAGCAGGCCCTCCACGCCCACCAGCGTCCAGCCGGTGGCCGCGCCCAGCACTTCGTTGAGCTGGTCGAAGCGCGGGATCATGTGCTCGCTCATGCCCATCTCGTCCTGCGCATCCAGGAACTCCTGGCAGGCACGGCCGACCAGCAGCTCGCGCTGGCGCTGGTACAGCGTGCTCCAGGTGGCATGGTCATCGGCGCTGTAGCTGTCCCACGGCTGCTCCACCACGGCCGTGGTATAGACCGGCACGTAACCCTTGTCGGTCTGCTGGTGTTCGACGCGGCGCGGGCTGGCTTCCATGACGGTAGCTCCATAGGGAAATAGGTAACCGCATGGTAGGAAGCATCGCGCGCAACAGGTTTGCAAAATTGCGCGCTCAGCCCCTTATGGCGCAATATTGTTGCGTCAATTCAATGTTGCGGAGCAACAAAGATGGCTTCAGTCACGCTTGATCGCACGGATCTGCGGCTTTTGGCCGAAATCCAGCAGCATGGGCGCGCTACCAATGCCGAGCTGGCGGCACGGGTGAACCTGTCACCGTCGGCCTGCCTGCGGCGGATGCAGCGGCTGGAGGCGGAGGGTGTCATTGCCGGCTACGGCGCGCGCCTGGAGCCACGCGCGATTGGTTTGGGCCTGCAGGCCTTCGTGCGGGTGCAGTTGTCAAAGCATGGCCAGGCGGCCATCAACCATTTCGTCGAGGCCGTGCAGTTGTGGGATGAAGTAGTGGCCTGCCACGCGCTCACCGGCGACATGGACTACCTGCTGCACATCTACGTGCGCGACCTGGACCATTTCTCGGCCTTCCTGCTCGACAAGCTGCTGGATGCGGCCGGCGTGGCCGACGTCAATTCCAGCTTCGTGCTGCGCACGGTCAAGGAGTTCCGCGCGTTGCCGCTGTCGCAGCTGGGGCGATGAAGGTTGTTTTCTTCTCCCTGTGGGAGAAGGTGCGCCGCAGGGGCGGATGAGGGTACTTCAACCCCCTCCCTTTGGCCGCAGGCCAAGGGGAGGGTCGGGGAGGGGTGTTTTCGCAGTCAACCATCATGTGCAAGCAACAGCGACCCCCTCCCAGCCTCCCCCTTGGCGGTGCCAAAGGGGAGGGGTCCAATCAACGCGCCGGCGCGCTGCAGTTCTTCTCCACACCGCGCAGCTTCTCGATGCGGCTGCGGCTGTCCTGGCAGCGCTGATGGGCTTCGGCCTGGGCGGCGCTGGTGCGCGCTTCGGCAGCGCGCAGGGCCGTCACCTGTGCCTGCTGCAGGCGGGCGACGCCGGCACGGATCTGCGGCATCGCCGCCATCGCGGCCTTTTCGCCTTCCAGAATCGCGCGGCCACGCTGTTCGAAATCGGCCGCGCCGATGTCCAGCACCGCCGGGCGAATCACCACATCGGCGCGGCCCAGTTCCTGCTCGCCCAGGCGCTGGCCCATGATGGTGATGGACTGATTCACCGCGCCCAGCAGGCCGCTCGGGCGCTGGCCGCTGGCACGGCTGGAGATGTCCACCGCGATGACGAATTCGGCGCCAAGCTGCCGCGCCGCATCCACCGGCACCGGGCTGACCACGCCGCCGTCCACATAGGTTTTGCCGCCGATGGTCACCGGCTCGAACACCCCCGGGATCGAACTGGACGCACGCACCGCCTGGCCGACATTGCCGCGCACGAATACCGCGCGGTCGCCGGTTTCCAACTGCGTGGCGACGGCGGCAAACGGCTTGCGCAGCTGCTCGGCCGGCTTGTTGCCGACCTGCGTGTTGACGTAGTCCTGCAGCTTCTGGCCCTGGATCAAACCACCGGAGAACAGACGCAGGTCGCGGATGCTGGCTTCATCCAGCGCAACCGCCTTCTGCTGCATGTCGAAGGCGTTCATGCCACTGGCATACAAGGCGCCGACCACGCTGCCAGCGCTGGTACCGGACACCACCACCGGCTCGAAGCCGTTGGCTTCCAGCATCTTGATCACGCCGATATGGGCAAAGCCCTTGGCCGCACCACCGCCCAGCGCCACGCCGATCTTCACCGGCTTCGCGGCAACGGCCGGGCGCGTGGCCGGCGGCGGCGAAGGCCTGGTGTTTTCGCCACCACAGGCAGCCAGCAGGCCAAACAGCGAAAGGGACAACAACAGGCGGGCGTTGCGCGGTTTCATGATGAACAGGGCGTTCTGGAAAGGGCGCCAGCATAGCGCCAACGTCGGTAGCGTGTGCCAACAATAACCAACCGGCCTGGGTAGGATTGGGAAAGGGCCCAGGTCGGGCAGACATCGCTGTAGATGGAAGAGTCGCGATCATCACGGGTCAGCGGTTGGAGAACTCGTTTCATGCCGGGCCAAGCATCAAACTGCACGCAAGGACGTATTGAATGAAACCAACAGAAAACAGGGGAAGCATGAGCGTCAATGGAAGTGAGTTTTCGGTAGTCATCGAGGCGCAATGGGCCAACGTGACGGAACGCATTCGCCTGGATTACGGCTCGGATAGTCAGCTCATGCAGGTGCATTCGCGTGAGAATTGGGGAGGCGAGGTTGGCATGGTTTCCTATAGGCCTCGCGCACTTTCCAGTAAGGCCGAAGGCGGGCGCTACAGCGTTGAGTTGGCGTATGTGGAGCAGGAGCATGGACACCTTTCGAAAGGGGTCCGTAAGGCCATTTTCTGGGGCGTGACACGCCTGGTATTCCACCGTATCGGCAGCGATGTAGCGATGGAAAGCAATGACGTGAGTTGGACGGGTGATGGCTCCCACAGCAAAGAACTGAATGGCTCGCCAAAAGAGATAAAGATTCGGCCAGTGCTCCCATCAGGGCTTAAACAGGCAGCAATCAAAGTTCGTAGTGGTCAGCGAAAGTTCAAAAAAGAGCTCTGCAAGCTTGAGAAGGAGCCAAGCTGTGCGATTTCCGGTGAAACCGTTAGAAAACTATTGGATGCAGCGCACGTCATCGCCGTGGCCGATGGCGGTTCCGATGAGGTGGAAAACGGACTGCTGCTTAGAGCGGACATCCATCGCTTGTTTGATGCTGGGTATTTCCAGATCAAACCATGCGGTTCGCTGGAGCTGAAGAAACGTGCCCGGCTTTCAGAAAGTTACCGTGATGCCTTTTCGGAGTGGTCTACACGGAAGATCAGCGAAGAGGTAATGCGGCGCATTGCGCTATCGCTGCAGAAGAAAGCGCAGCTTGATGAGAGCAAAAAAATTAAGCAGTAAGGCAGCAGCTTGCGCTGCTCGTGCTACCGGCAGAGGCCGGTAGCACGCAAACCAAATGCAGCTGTCTCAGAACTTGTTGTCCCCATCCAGCAGGCGGCCCAGCCCGCCCAGCACCGAGCCCTCGCCGCGGCTTTGGCCACCGCCCTGCGGTGCAGCGGCGAACATGCGGCCGGCCAGGCGCGAGAACGGCAGCGACTGCAGCCACACCTTGCCGGGGCCGGTGAGGGTGGCCAGGAACACACCTTCGCCACCGAAGAACATGCTCTTCAGGCCGGCCACGCGGCGCACGTCCATGTCCACGCCGGCGTGGTAGGCCACCACGCAGCCGGTGTCCACGTCGATGCGCTCGCCAGCGGCCAGTTCGCGCTCGACCACGCAACCGCCGGCGTGCACGAACACCCAGCCGTCGCCTTCAAGCTTCTGCATGATGAAGCCCTCGCCGCCGAACAGGCCGGTCATCACCTTGCGCTGGAACTGCACGCCGATCTGCACGCCGCGCGCACCGGCCAGGAAACTGTCCTTCTGGCAGATCAGCTTGCCGCCGTGCTGGTCCAGCTTCATTGCCAGCACCGTGCCGGGGTAGGGCGCGGCGAAGGCGACCTTGGCCTTGCCGTGGCCGGTGTGGGTGTAGACGGTGGCAAACAGGCTCTCGCCGGTGATCACGCGCTTGCCGGCGGACATCAGCTTGTCCATGAAGCCGCCGCCCTGGCCGCTGTGCGAGCCATCGCCGAAAACGGTTTCCATCTGCACCGACGAATCCTTGAACATCAGCGCGCCGGCTTCGGCGATGGCGCTCTCGCCGGGGTCCAGTTCAATTTCGACGAACTGCATTTCGTGGCCGACGATGCGGTAGTCGATGTCGTCGGCACGGTTGCCGCCAGCGCCGACCGGCGGCGGCATCGGCGGCGGTGCGGCCTGGCCGCCGAATTCGGGAATCTGCCCAACCGCCTGCCAGCCCTGCATGCCGTCGCG
The DNA here is from genome assembly GCF_056759635.1 of Stenotrophomonas sp. STEN056. Taxonomy (NCBI): domain Bacteria; kingdom Pseudomonadati; phylum Pseudomonadota; class Gammaproteobacteria; order Lysobacterales; family Lysobacteraceae; genus Stenotrophomonas; species Stenotrophomonas sp. STEN056. The sequence goes on along the minus strand of NZ_JBRRDL010000043.1, from coordinate 2,815 downwards.
CCAGGCCAGCGCCTGGCGGTTGCCCTGGGCGAACTGGCGGGCGGCTTCCTCATCGAGAGGGCCGACGCGGTCGGGCTTGCCGGGGACATGGAAATACCACTGGGTCATGACGCATCGCCTGGGGCTCGGGAGGAATGCCAAGTCTATGCATACCGCAGCTTTCACGCCCCTGACCGGGCTCACGCGGCTGAATACCTGAACGTTTGCGATACGACCGACAGACTGTAAAAATTCCGTGCTAGGCGCAGTTCCCATTCCTCCCAACAGGCTCCCTCCGCCATGCCCCTCGCCCTTACCGTCCGCCGCCGTTCCCCGGTGGCGCATCCGCTGTTCGCTGCAATTGCCGCCCTGCTGCCCCTGGCCGCGATGGCCCAGGACGCCACCCCCGCACAGAAAGAGGCCGCCACGCTGGACGCGGTGAAGGTCACGGCCGCACGCAAGGTGGAAAACATCCAGGACGTGCCGGTCTCGATCAGCACCGTCAGCGGCGAGAAGCTCGACGCGCTGGCCTCCGGCGGCACCGACGTGCGCTACCTATCCGGGCGCGTGCCCAGCCTGAACATCGAATCCTCGTTCGGCCGTGCCTTCCCGCGCTTCTACATCCGTGGCTATGGCAACACCGATTTCCGTTTGAATACCTCGCAGCCGGTGTCACTGGTGTACGACGACATCGTGCAGGAAAACCCGATCCTCAAGGGCTTCCCGATCTTCGACGTGGAGCAGGTGGAAGTGCTGCGTGGCCCGCAGGGTTCGCTGTTCGGCCGCAACACCCCGGCTGGCGTGGTGAAGTTTGATTCGGTGCGCCCGTCGCAGGAATTTGAAGGCTACGGCAAGGTCGGCTACGGCAGCGACAACCTGTGGAACGTGGAAGCCGCCGTCGGCGGCGCGCTGAGCGCGCGCTGGTCGGCGCGTGTGTCGGCCTTGTACCAGCGCCGCGATGACTGGGTGAAGAACACCGGCAGCGGCCCCAACGATGGCCTGGAAGGCTATGACGAATCGGCCGTGCGCGTGCAGTTCCTCTACGAAGGCGACAACTTCGAGGCGTTGCTGGGCGCACACAAGCGCCACCTCAACGGCACCGCGCGTTTGTTCCGCGGCAACATCTTCCGCAAGGGCAGCAACGACTTCGTGCCCGGCTTCGACGAGGACAAGGTGTCCATCGACGGCCTGAACCACTCCGAGCTGGACAGCAGTGGCGCCAACGCGCGCCTGAGCTGGGATTTCGGCAACTACAAGCTGTCCTCGATCACCGGCTACGAAACCGTGGACACCTTCAGCGTCGGCGACATCGACGGTACCTCCGGCCCGTATTTCACCGCCGATGTTCCATTTGCCTCGGAAACCGCCGATGGCATCCCCAACCATTCGCAGTGGACGCAGGAACTGCGCCTGGAATCGCTCAGCGACGGCCCGCTCAACTGGCAGGCAGGCGTGTTCTATTTCAAGGAAGACTACGACGTTGACAGCGTCAGCTACGACAGCACCAACGGCAGCAGGCAGGACGGCTTCCAGCGCATCAACCAGACCAATGATGCCTGGGCGGTGTTCGGCGGCTTGAACTTCCAGGCAACCGACAAGCTGGAACTGCGCGGCGGCGTGCGTTACACCGTGGACAAAAAAGACCTGAAGGTGAAGGACTACTGGAACACCGGCTTTGCACCGTGCGTGCTGTCGGCCAAGTGCAACCTGGTCGGTCTGCTCGCGGCGCAGCAGGCGGCGTTCGCGCGTGGCGATGCGGTGGACCCGTACCTGTCGGCTTCGACCAAGGACAAGAAATTCAACTGGGACGCCTCGGCCACCTACGCGATCAACGACACCGTCAACGTGTATGGCCGCGTCGCCACCGGCTTCCGTGGCAGTTCCATCCAGTCGGCCGGCGCGTTCAATGAAAAGACCGTGGCCGATCCGGAAACCGTGCTGTCGTTTGAAGTCGGCATGAAGGCCGATTTCTGGGACAACCGCGCGCGTTTGAATGCCAGCGTCTACCACTACCGGGTCAAGGACCAGCAGTTGACTGCAGTGGGTGGTTCCACCGGCAACGCCAACATCCTGCTCAACGCCGACAAGAGCGTGGGCAAGGGCTTTGAGCTGGACCTGCAGGCCTACCTCACCGACAACCTGCTGGTCACCCTGGGCAGCGGCTACAACCACACCGAGATCAAGGACGCTGATCTCAGCGTGGCCGGCTGCATGTCGTGCACCGTGACAAACCCGCTCGATGGCAATGGCAAGGTGCTGATCAACGGCAATTCGCTGCCGCAGGCGCCGGAATGGACCCACAACATGACTGCGCGCTGGTCGCTGCCGTTGGCCGATGGCACGCAGCTGTATGTGTTCACCGACTGGGCGTACCGCAGTGAAGTGAATTTCTTCCTGTACGAGTCCAAAGAGTTCACCGGCAAGTCGCTGCTGGAAGGCGGCCTGCGCGTGGGTTACCAGTGGAATGATGGTGACTACGACGTGGCGCTGTACGGCCGCAACATCACCAACCAGATCCGTGCGACGGGTGGCATCGACTTCAACAACCTCACCGGCTTCATCAACGAGCCGCGCCTGTGGGGCGTGGAGTTCAAGACCCGCTTCTAAGCGCAGGTTTGTATGTTGAACAAAGAAGGCGCGGAGCAATCCGCGCCTTCTGCGTTCTGTAGTGCCGAGCCATGCTCGGCAGTGGGGCATTATCGGTGAAGCTCCTGCCGAGCATGGCTCGGCACTACCGGATCAACGTTCCGCGTCGTGCAAGGCTTCAGCTCCCTCCCATGCGCGGGGCCCGCGCGGGCGGCGGGGGGGGGGGGGTGCGCGGGGGGGGGGGGGGGGT
>NZ_JBRRDL010000042.1:0-32094 GCF_056759635.1 Stenotrophomonas sp. STEN056 | reverse complement strand
TTGCTCGATTTTAATTTTTGCGCGCTTAGCCTGGGGCGTCGGCGCGCGGCGCCGGGGGGGGGGGGGGGGGGGGGGTGGGGTGAGGGGGGGGGCTTTACCCCCGCTTCCAGCGCACGCCCTGCGCGGTGTCTTCCAGCACGATGTTCTCGGCAGCCAACTGGTCGCGGATGGCATCGGCGCGGGCGAAGTCGCGGTTCTTCTTGGCGGCGATACGCTCGTCGATCAAGGCCTGGATGCGGGCATCGTCGCCCGCCTCGGCGCCGCGGCTGAACCATGCGGCCGGCGCCTGCTGCAGCAGCCCCAGCGCCAGGCCGGCACCAAGCAGCTCGCGCTTCAGGCGGGTTTTGTCTTCGATGCTCTCGGCCTTGCGTGCTTCGCCGGCAAGGCGGGCTACTTCGGCCAGCGCCAGCGGCGTATTGAGGTCGTCGTCCAGCGCGGCTTCCACTGCTGCGGGGATTTCGGCTGTGGCGTCGATATCCACCAGGTCACGCAGCGTGCCGTACAGCCGGTCCAGGGTGCGGACGGATTGCTCGATCAGGTTGTCCGACCAGTCCAGCGGCTGCCGGTAATGGGCTGACAGCAGTGCGTAGCGCAGCGCCTCCGGCGGGTGCTGGCGGACCAGGTCGTGCACGCGCTCGATGTTGCCCAGCGACTTGCTCATCTTGGCGCCGCCGAAGTTGAGCATGCCGTTGTGCAGCCAGAAACGGGCAAAGGTCTTGCCGCCGTGGGCGCATTCGCTCTGGGCGATCTCGTTTTCGTGGTGTGGGAACTGCAGGTCCACGCCGCCGGCATGGATGTCGATGGTCGGCCCCAGGTGCGCGGCGGCCATCGCCGAGCACTCGATATGCCAACCCGGGCGGCCCACACCCCACGGCGAGTCCCAGCCGGGCAGGTCGTCGGTGGAGGGCTTCCACAGCACGAAGTCACCGGCATCGCGCTTGTACGGCGCCACTTCGACACGTGCGCCGGCCAGCATTTCCTCCGGGTCGCGGCGTGAGAGCTTGCCGTAGCCCTTGAAGCTGTTCACCGAAAACAGGACGTGGCCCTCGGCCGCGTAGGCGTGGCCGCTGGCGATCAGGTCTTCGATCATGGCGATGATGTGCGGGATGTGCGCGGTGGCTTCCGGCTCGATATCCGGCGGCACCACGCCCAGCGCGGCCATGTCCTCGCGGTAGGCGGCGGCGAAACGGCCGGTGATGGCCGAAATCGGCACGCCCTGGTCCTTGGCGGCGGCGTTGATCTTGTCGTCAACGTCGGTGATGTTGCGGGCGTAGCGCAGCGCGCCGTAACGCCGCCGCAGCAGGTCGGCCAGCACGCCGAAGACCACCGGGCCCCGGGCATTGCCGATGTGGACGTAGTTGTAGACCGTGGGGCCGCACACGTACATGGTGGGGGCGGCGGGGTCGAGCGGAGCAAACGGCTCCAGCTGCCGCGTCAGGTTGTTGTGCAGGCGCAGGGTCATGGCAATCCGGGGGTAAGCGAACCTGACAATTCTAGCGGCCCGGGGCAGGCGGGGCATCTCCGGGCTGGGCAGGATGCGGATGGACGGGTAAGGTTCAGGCCCATGGCCGCGGCGCTGCCTACACTATTGGCCACCATCCGCTCCCGCATCGTGCTGCTGAACTTGATGAAACCAACCCTGCTGCTATCGACGCTTTGCCTGTGTGCCTTGGCCCCCGGGCTTGTGGTGGCCCAGGAGAGCGACCTGCGCAACCGGGTGGTGATCGTGGAGAACGTCCGCTTCGATTATGCGCAGGTGCTCAATGTCGAGCCGGTGTTCCAGACGCTGCGCGCCACGCGCACCGAGGAACACTGCGAACCCGTCTCCACACGGACGCTGGCGCCTGTGCAGGTAAAGGGCGAGAACACCGAGTCCCGCGGCGGCATGCGGCGCTTCTGGGATTCGGTCAAGGGCATCTTCAGCCGCGAGGAAGCGGAGGAAGAGGTGGCCAACGCCGAAGACGCGCAGCCCCGGCATGCCTCCGGTGGCTCGGCCATGTTGACGCCCGAGTGCAAGGTGGTGGAGGTGGGCCGCGAGTTCCGCCGGCCCATCGCCTATGACGTGGACTATGTCTACAAGGGCATCAAGTTCCGCTCGCGGTTGCCGGAAGACCCGGGTAACCGTTTGAAATTGCGGGTGTCGATCACCCCGGATATCGGCCAATCGTTCGACGCAGCGTCGGCCGTTCCATGATGTTGCGCTGCGACACTTGCGCCCCGGAAGGGTGCGTGCGAGTATGCGCGACGATGAAAGCCAACAGCTTCCAGCACGAAACCAGCACCGCCCGGATGGCCTCCGGCATGACGTCGCGTGCCCGCCGACCGGAATCCCACATATTCGCTGGGTGACCGGAGCTTCGTGCTGTCTGTTCAGAAAACCCAGCCCAGGCTGGGTTTTTTCGTTTTTGGTTTGGCAAAAGTTTCAAACGCAATGAGTCGCGCCTTGGCGCATCCGGCCGCCGGCAACGGCGACATTCCGCAGCAAAGGATGGATTGATGTCTCTGAAGCACTTCTTGAACACCCAGGACTGGAGCCGTGGCGACCTCGACGCGCTGCTCACCCAGGCAACGCTGTTCAAGCAAAACAAGCTGGGCGATGACCTCAAGGGCAAGTCGATCGCCCTGGTGTTCTTCAATCCCTCCATGCGCACCCGCACCAGCTTCGAGCTGGGCGCCTTCCAGCTGGGTGGGCATGCGGTGGTGCTGCAGCCGGGCAAGGATGCGTGGCCGATCGAGTTCAACCTCGGGACGGTGATGGACGGCGATACCGAAGAACACATCGCCGAGGTGGCCAAGGTGCTGGGCCGCTACGTGGACCTGATCGGCGTGCGCGCCTTCCCGAAGTTCGTGGACTGGGCCTACGACCGCCAGGACATCGTGCTCAAGAGCTTTGCCAAGTATTCGCCGGTGCCGGTCATCAACATGGAGACCATCACCCACCCCTGCCAGGAGCTGGCCCACATCCTGGCGCTGCAGGAGCATTTCGGCACCACCGACCTGCGCGGCAAGAAGTACGTGCTGACCTGGACCTACCACCCCAAGCCGTTGAACACCGCCGTGGCCAACTCGGCGCTGACCATCGCTACCCGCATGGGCATGGACGTGACCCTGTTGTGCCCGACCCCGGACTACATCCTGGACGAGCGCTACATGGGCTGGGCCGAGCAGAACGTGGCCGAAAGCGGCGGTTCGTTGCAGGTCAGCCATGACATCGCCAGCGCCTACGCCGGCGCCGATGTGGTCTACGCCAAGAGCTGGGGCGCGCTGCCGTTCTTCGGCAACTGGGAGCCGGAAAAGCCGATCCGCGACCAGTACAAGCACTTCATGGTGGACGAGGCCAAGATGGCGCTGACCAACAACGGCGTGTTCAGCCACTGCCTGCCGCTGCGTCGCAACGTCAAGGCCACCGACGGCGTGATGGATTCGCCGCAGTGTATTGCCATCAATGAGGCGGAGAATCGCCTGCATGTGCAGAAGGCAATCATGGCGGCGCTGGCTGGCGGCCGGAATTCGTGAGTGGTGATTGGGGATTCGCAAAGGCGGATCCAGCTCCACCGACCAACTTCAACTGAGAGATACCCCCCAATGTCGCAGCAGAACGCTTCAACCAATCCCGAATCCCAACTCTCCAATCCCGGCTCCAAGGACATCGTCCTCGCCTTCTCCGGCGGCCTCGACACCAGCTTCTGCGTGCCGTACCTGCAGGAGCGCGGTTACAACGTGCACACCGTGTTTGCCGACACCGGCGGCGTAGATGCCGAAGAACGTGACTTCATCGAGAAGCGCGCGGCCGAGCTGGGCGTCACCAGTCACGTCACCGTCGATGGCGGCCCGGCGATCTGGGAAGGCTTCGTCAAGCCGTTCGTGTGGGCCGGCGAGGGTTACCAGGGCCAGTACCCGCTGCTGGTGTCCGACCGCTATCTGATCGTGGACGCCGCACTCAAGCGCGCTGCCGAGCTGGGCACCAACATCATCGCCCACGGCTGCACCGGCATGGGCAACGACCAGGTGCGTTTCGATCTGGCAGTGAAGGCGCAGGGCGATTACGTCATCGTCGCGCCGATCCGTGAAATCCAGAAGGAACACACCCAGACCCGCGCTTACGAGCAGAAGTACCTGGAAGCGCGCGGCTTCGGCGTGCGTGCCAAGCAGCAGGCCTACACCATCAACGAGAACCTGCTGGGCCTGACCATGTCCGGCGGCGAGATCGACAAGTGGGAAGCCCCGGGCGAGGGCGCACGCGGCTGGTGCGCACCGCGCAGCGCGTGGCCGGTGGAGCCGCTGACCGTGACCCTGAAGTTCGTCGAAGGCGAAGCCGTCGCGCTGGACGGCAAGGAACTGCCGGGTGAGCAGATCCTGGCCAAGCTCAATACCTTGTTTGCGCAGTACGGCGTGGGCCGCGGTGTTTACACCGGCGACACCGTGATCGGCCTGAAGGGCCGCATTGTGTTTGAAGCGCCGGGCCTGGTCTCGCTGCTGGCCGCGCACCGCGCGCTGGAAGACACCGTGCTGACCAAGCAGCAGAACCGCTTCAAGCCGGAAGTCGCCCGCAAGTGGGTGGAGCTGGTGTACGAAGGTTTCTACCACGACCCGTTGAAGACCGACATCGAGGCTTTCCTGAAGGCCTCGCAGGCCAAGGTGACCGGCGAAGTGGTGCTGGAAACCCGCGGCGGCCGCGTTGATGCGGTGGCGGTGCGCTCGGAGCACATCCTCAACGCCAAGGGCGCGACCTATGCGCAGTCGGCCGACTGGGGCGTGGAAGAAGCCGAAGGCTTCATCAAGCTGTTTGGCATGAGCTCCACGCTGTATGCGCAGGTGAACCGCTAAGCACACGACGCTCGCCGCTTGAAGCCCCCCTCTCGTTCACGGGAGAGGGGGGGGGTGAGGGCAGCTTTTGCTTCTGCTTTTGGTATTGCTCTCAAAGCAAACCCAGCAAGTCAAAAGCTCCCCCATCCGCCCTTCGGGCACCTTCCCCCGCACGCGGGAGAAGGAATGTAATGCCCGAGCTATGCGCTTAAAGCCCCTCTCCCGTTTACGGGAGAGAGGTTGGGGTGAGGGGCTTTTGCTTCTGCTGTTGTTCTGCTTTCAAAGCAAAGCCAGCAAGTCAAAAACTCCCCCATCCGCCCTTCGGGCACCTTCCCCCGCATGCGGGAGAAGGGAAGCCTTCCGATCACTGATCTGCCGACCTGCTGCCCACCATGACCAACCTGCTCCAATCCACGCTCGATCACCTGGAAAAGCTGGTGTCCTTCGACACCCGCAATCCGCCGCGTGCCATCACCACCGGCGGCATCTTCGATTACCTGCGCGACAACCTGCCGGGCTTCAACGTTGAGGTGATCGACCACGGTGCCGGTGCGGTCAGTTTTTATGCGGTGCGCGGCAATCCCCGTTTCCTGTTCAATGTGCACCTGGATACCGTGCCGGATTCCCCGCACTGGAGTGCTGATCCGCATGTGATGCGTCGCCTGGACGACCGTGTAGTCGGCCTCGGCGTCTGCGATATCAAGGGCGCGGCGGCGGCGTTGGTGGCGGCTGCCAATCTCACCGAGGGCGACGCGGCCTTCCTGTTTTCCAGCGACGAAGAAGCCAATGATCCGCGTTGCATCGCCGCGTTCCTGGCGCGTGGCATTCCATATGAAGCGGTGATCGTCGCCGAGCCGACCATGAGCGAGGCGGTGCTTGCACACCGTGGCATCAGCTCGGTGTTGATGAAGTTCCAGGGCCGCGCCGGTCATGCATCGGGCAAGCAGGATCCTTCGGCCAGTGCGCTGCACCAGGCAATGCGCTGGGGCGGAAAGGCGCTGAACCATGTCGAATCGCTGGCGCATGCGCGCTTTGGCGGGTTGACCGGCCTGCGTTTCAACATCGGCCGCGTCGAAGGTGGCATCAAGGCCAACATGATTGCGCCGGAAGCCGAGCTGCGCTTTGGTTTCCGTCCGCTGCCGTCGATGGACATCGATGCGCTGCTGGCTACCTTCGCGGGTTTCGCCGAGCCGCAGGCTGCGCATTTTGAAGAGACTTTCCGTGGCCCGAGTTTGCCGTCGGGGGATATCGCACGCGCCGAAGAGCGCCGTCTGGCCGCGCGTGACGTTGCCGACGAACTGGGCCTGCCCATTGGCAATGCCGTTGATTTCTGGACCGAGGCGTCGCTGTTCTCGGCCGGTGGCTACACCACCATGGTTTACGGCCCGGGCGATATTGCCCAGGCCCACACGGCCGATGAGTTCGTGACGCTGGAGCAGTTGCAGCGTTACGCCGAGTCGGTGCACAGCATCCTGCAACGCGGCGCCTGAGCCGCAGTGGCCCGGCGGCCTGCCGCCGGCTTCTCCCCCGCGACCGTTGCGGTCGCCTTGTAGACGCAAGCAATGTCCCCAGCCATGCAACCCCATCGCCAGACCCGCCAGACCATTGTCCGCCTGCTTTCGAGCATGGCCAGTGCGAAGGAAATCAGTCAGTACCTCAAGCGTTTTTCGCAGCTTGATGCCAAGCGCTTTGCCGTGGTCAAAGTGGGCGGCGCGGTGCTGCGTGATGATCTGGAGGCGCTGACCTCGTCGCTGTCGTTCCTGCAGGAAGTGGGCCTGACCCCGATCGTGCTGCACGGCGCCGGCCCGCAGCTGGACGCGGAACTGTCGGCGGCGGGCATCGAGAAGCAGACCATCAACGGTCTGCGCGTGACCACGCCCGAGGCCCTGGCCATCGTGCGCAAGGTGTTCCAGCAGTCCAACCTGAAACTGGTTGAAGCGCTGCAGCAGAACGGTGCGCGTGCGACCTCGATCACCGGCGGCGTGTTCGAGGCACAGTACCTGAACCAGGACACCTACGGCCTGGTCGGCGAGGTGAACAAGGTCAACCTGGCCCCGATCGAGGCCAGCCTGCGCGCCGGCTCGATTCCGGTGATCACCAGCCTGGGCGAAACCCCGAGCGGGCAGATCCTCAACGTCAACGCCGACTTCGCCGCCAACGAACTGGTGCAGGAGCTGCAGCCCTACAAGATCATTTTCCTCACCGGCACCGGCGGCCTGCTGGACGAGGAGGGCACGTTGATCTCCTCCATCAACCTGTCCACCGAGTACGACCAGCTGATGGCGCAGCCGTGGATCCACGGCGGCATGCGGGTCAAGATTGAGCAGATCAAGGACCTGCTGGACCGGCTGCCCGAGGAATCCTCGGTGTCGATCACGCGCCCGGCCGACCTGGCCAAGGAGCTGTTCACGCACAAGGGCTCGGGCACGCTGGTGCGTCGTGGCGAGAAGGTGCTGAAGGCAACATCATGGAACGAGCTGGACACGGCGCGGCTGAAGACGCTGATCGAATCCAGCTTCGGCCGCACGCTGGTGCCGGATTATTTTGAAAAGACCAAGCTGCTGCGTGCCTATGTCAGCGAGAACTACCGCACCGCGGTGATCCTCACCAACGAAGCCGAAGGCGTGTACCTGGACAAGTTCGCGGTGCTGGACGATGCGCAGGGCGAAGGCCTGGGGCGCGCGGTGTGGAACGTGATGCTGGAAGAAACCCCGCAGCTGTTCTGGCGTTCGCGCAATGGCAACCCGGTCAACCACTTCTATTACGCCGAATCCGATGGCTGCTACAAACAGGGCCACTGGAAGGTGTTCTGGTTTGGCGCCAATGATTTCGACAGCATCAAGGGTTACGTGAAACATTGCGGCGAACGCAAACCCAGCCTGCAGGATTGAAACAATGAACAATGTCGCCACCAACGCATGGAACACGGTGCCGGAACTGAAAGGCCGGCATGTCTGCCTGGAACCGCTGTTGCCGGCGCATGTGCCGGCCCTGCGGTTGGCGCTGGGCGACGGCGAACTTTCGCGCTGCTGGTACACCAATGTGCCGGCACCGGAAGACGTGGAGCGTTACGTCGGCGCCGCGCTGGACGTGCAGGCCCAGGGCAAGGTGCTTGCCTTCGTGGTGAAGGATGCACGGGGTGAGGTGGTCGGAAGCACGCGCTTCTACGCGTTGGAAGCGGACGTGCCGCGGCTGAACATCGGCTACACCTGGTACAACCCGCGTGTGCAACGCACCGGCCTCAACACCGAGGCCAAGTGGCTGTTGCTGCAGCATGCCTTTGAAACCCTGGGTTGCATCAGCGTCGGGTTCGAGACCAGCTGGTTCAACCAGCCCTCGCGCAAGGCCATCGCGCGCCTTGGCGCAAAGCAGGATGGCGTGCTGCGCAGCCATAAACGCCACGCCGACGGCTCACGCCGCGATACCGTTGTGTTCTCCATCATCGATACGGAATGGCCGGCGGTGAAAGCCCACCTGCAGTTCCTCCTGGAATCGCATTCATGACTGACAAGAAGTTCTCCCTGGGCATCGTCGGTGCCCGCGGCTATACCGGCACTGAGCTGATCAAACTGGTGGCCAACCATCCGAACATGGAGCTGGCCTTCGTGTCCTCGCGCGAGCTGGCTGGCCAGCGTGTGGCCGACCACAATGACGCCTACAACGGCGAACTGCGCTACGAAAGCCTGGATGCCGACGCCGTGGCCGCCAAGGGCGTGGATGCGGTGGTGCTGGCGCTGCCCAATGGCAAGGCCGAGCCTTATGTGGCTGCACTGGATGCGGTGAAGCCGGACACGGTCATCGTCGATCTTTCGGCCGATTACCGCTTTGAAAATAGCTGGTATTACGGCTTGCCCGAGCTGACCCGCAACCGTTATGACGGACAGAAGCGCATCAGCAACCCGGGCTGCTACGCCACTGCGATGCAGCTGGCCATCGCGCCGCTGCTGTCGCAGCTGGCCGGGCCGCCGGTGTGTTTTGGTGTGTCGGGCTGGTCCGGTGCGGGCACCACGCCGTCGGACAAGAACAACCAGGAGTTGCTGCGCGACAACCTGATGCCCTACGCGCTCACCAACCATGTACACGAGCGTGAGGTGTCCACCCAGCTTGGCGTGCCGGTGGAGTTCATGCCGCACGTAGCGCCGCATTTCCGCGGCATCACCATGACCGTCAACCTGTGGCTGCAGCAGCCGCTCAAGCGCGAAGAGGTGATGGCGCTGTATCAGCAGCGCTATGCCGACGAGCCGTTGATCGACGTGGTTGATGAAGCACCCTGGGTCAGCCGTATTGCCGGCAGTCACGGCGTGCAGGTGGGCGGGTTCACCATGGCGCCGGGCAACAAGCGCGTGGTGCTGGTGGCGACCATCGACAACCTGCTCAAGGGCGCGGCGACGCAGGCGCTGCAGAACCTCAACCGGGCGCTCGGCCTGGATGAACTGACTGCCATTCCGCACTAATCACTTTTGTAGGAGCGGCCTCGGCCGCGAAGCTGGCAATCGGCCAGATCATCAGCTTCGCGGCCAAGGCCGCTCCTACCAAGCTATTTTTGGATGGAGACTCCCCACCATGACCAACCTGCTCTGGCAGAAACCCGGTGTCGCGGTAGACGCGAAAATCCAGGCCTTCCTGGCCGGCGACGACGTTATTCTTGACCGCGAGTTTTTCCTGCACGACATCCAGGCCAGCACGGCGCATGCCGAAGGCCTGCAGCACATCGGCATTCTCAGCGCCGACGAACTGGCTGCGCTCAAGCGCGAACTGGCGACATTGGCTGATGACTTCCGCAGTGGCGCGTTTGTGCTGGACGAGCAATACGAGGATTGCCACTCGGCCATTGAGGCGCGCCTGACCGAGCGGCTCGGCGATGCTGGCCGCAAGATCCACACCGGCCGTAGCCGCAACGACCAGATTCTGGTGGCAACACGGCTTTGGTTGAAGCAGAAGCTGGAACGGGTGGCGCAGATCAGCAGCGACGTGGCGAAGGTTGCGCTGGACCGTGCCGCAGCCGAACAGCTGCAGCCGTTGCCGGGTTACACCCATATCCAGCGCGCTGTGGTGTCCTCGGCGGGCATGTGGTGGGCCGGTTGGGCTGAGGCCTTCATCGACAACGCCGTGCGTGCGCGTGACACGCGCGCACTGATCGACACCAATCCGTTGGGCACCGCCGCCGGTTACGGCGTCAACCTGCCGCTGGACCGCGAGCACACCACGGCTGCGTTGGATTTCGCACGGATGCAGATCAGCCCGATCTACGCGCAGCTCTCGCGCGGCAAGTTTGAGTTGGCCGCGCTGGAAGCCCTGGGTGGTGCGACGCTGGACCTGCGTCGTATCGCGTGGGATCTGTCGTTGTTCACCACCGGCGAATTTGCCTTTGTGTCGTTGCCGGCGCAGTACACCACCGGCAGCTCGATCATGCCGAACAAGCGCAACCCCGACGTGATTGAACTGATGCGCGCCACCCATGCCAGTGTGGCCGCTGCGCGCACCGAGATCGAGCAGCTGTTGTCGCTGCCCTCCGGTTACCAGCGTGATCTGCAGAACTCCAAGGGTGCGATCGTGCACGGCTTTGGTCGCGGCCTTGCCGCACTGGAACTGTTGCCGGCGCTGTTGTCGAACCTGGATTGGCGCGACGGCAACATCCGTGCGGCAATCGATTCGGGCATGTATGCAACCGATGTCGCGGTGGAAGCCGCGGTGGCGGGTGTGCCGTTCCGCGATGCATACAAGGCAGCGGCCGAGGCGTCAGATACGGCGGGGCAGGGGCGTACGCCTGAAGGCAGTCTGGCCGCGCGCGTGTCGCCCGGTGCGGCGGCGGATCTTCGTTTGGAAGAGCTTGTTGCACGCTGGAGCGCGTTGCAGGGTTGATGTTCTGATGCGGGCGCCGGAAGGCGCCCGTATTGGTTTTGGTTTTTGGCTTCGGCTTAAGCCCCTCTCCCGCAAGCGGGAGAGGGGTTGGGGTGAGGGGGAGCTTCTGGGAAGTAGAGTCAAAAGCCCCCCTCATCCGCCCTTCGGGCACCTTCTCCCGCACGCGGGAGAAGAGACAGCAACAACCAAAGCCACAGCCCAAGCCCAAGCCAAAGCCAAAGCCAAAGCCAAAGCCAAAGCAAGTTCCAAGCGAAAGCAATCGCGCCAACTTCCGCTGCGGCGTGGTGTCATATGCAGCTAAAGGAGAATGCAATGAAGCTCTACCTGGTAATGGCAATGCGCAAGCCGTCGTTCGACACCGCTGTGGTTGCCCCGCACGTGGCTTTCCTCGACGCGCTCGCCGCTCAGGATCAACTGTATCTGACCGGCGGTTTCAGCGACGGAACGGGCGGCGCTTACGTGCTCAAAAACGTGGCGGACCTCGACCAGGCCAAGGCCATCGTCGCGCGCGACCCGCTCGTCATTCACGACAGTTCCGACATCGTCATCCATGAATGGAATACCCGCTGACGCCATGAGTACCGTCGCGCAATCACCGTTCACCGAGCAGGCGCTGCCGCAGTGGCGCCGCGCTGTACTGAAAGTCGGCAGCAGCCTGCTGGCCGCAGATGGCGGTGGTTTGACGCCGCGTTTCGCACTGGGTCTGGCCCAGTTCGTCTCGGCCAATGTGTTGGCCGGGCGCGAGGTGGTGATCGTATCCTCCGGTGCGGTCGCCGCCGGGCGGGCCATCGTGCCCAAAGTCGCCGAAGCCGGCGCGGCGATGGCCGCACGGCAGGCGCTGGCCGCCCTGGGCCAGGCGCAGTTGATCGGCCTGTGGCAGCGTTTCTTTGAACGCCCGGTGGCGCAGGTGCTGCTCACCCATGACGACCTGCGCAACCGCCGCCGCTATCTCAATGCCCGCGCCACGCTCAACGAACTGCTGGCGCTGGGCGCGCTGCCGGTCATCAACGAAAACGACACCGTGTCGGTGGATGAACTCAAGCTCGGTGACAACGACAACCTCGCTGCCATCGTCGCCGCACTGGTTGATGCCGATGCCTTGTTCATTGCCACCGATATCGACGGCCTGTACACCGCAGACCCGCGCAGCAATCCGACGGCGCAGCCGATCAACGACGTCATCGCGCTGACGCCGGACGTGCTGGCGATGGCCGGTGGCAGCGGCAGTGCGGTCGGCACCGGCGGCATGCACACCAAGCTGCAGGCCGCTGCCAAGGCTGGTGAGGCCGGCATCGATACCTTCCTGTTCAATGGCCGCGACGGTGATGTGGTGCGTGGTCTAGCACAGGGTCGCCTGCGCGGCACCCGGCTGCACGCCGGGCAATCGCGCATCGCGGCGCGCAAGTACTGGCTGCGGCATGCGCCGATGGAGCCAGGTGCGATCCTGGTTGACGCCGGTGCGGCGCGTGCGCTGCGCGAGAAGGGCGCGTCGCTGCTGCCGGGTGGGGTGGTCGGTGCCGAAGGCGAGTTCCGGCGCGGCGACATGATCGAAGTGCGGCTGTTCGAGGCCGATGGACAACAGCGCATCGCGCGTGGTGTCAGCCAGTATTCGGCCGTGGACATTCGCCGCATCAGCCAGCACCACACCCGCGAAATCGAATCGATACTTGGCTACAACTACGGTGCCAACGTCATTCACCGCGACGACATGGTGCTGCTGTGACGACTGTATTCAATGCTTATCAAAGGTGCTGTCATGAGTGATATCCGCACGCTGGCAATGCAATGCCGGCAGGCTGCGCAGGCGCTGGGTCTGCTGTCCACCCAGGCGCGCGGTGAACTGCTGCAATCGATGGCCAACGCACTGGATGCCGACGCCGATGTGATTCTTGCCGCAAATGCACGCGACCTGCAGGCCGCAGAGGACAAGGGCGTGGGTGCGGCAATGCTGGACCGCCTGGCATTGAATCCCGCGCGCCTTGCCGGCGTTGCCAATGCGTTGCGCGAAGTGGCTGCCTTGCCCGATCCGGTGGGCGAGGTCACGCGTGACTATGTGCGCCCCAATGGCATCCGCGTACAGAAGGTGCGCGTGCCGCTGGGCGTGATCGCGATGATCTACGAGGCGCGCCCGAACGTGACCGCCGATGCTGCCGCGCTGTGCATCAAGGCTGGCAATGGCGTGATCCTGCGTGGGGGCTCGGAAGCCATTCATTCCAACACCGCCATCGCCGAAAGCCTCAAGCGCGCCCTGCGCGAAGCAGGGTTGCCCGAAGCGGCATTGACGCTGGTGGAGGATCTGCGCCGGGAGACCATGCTGGAGCTGCTGCAGCTCAACGACATCATCGACCTGGCCATTCCGCGCGGTGGTGAAGGGCTGATCCGCTTCGTGGCCGAGCACGCACGCGTGCCGGTCATCAAGCACTACAAGGGCGTATGCCATCTGTTCGTCGATGACAGTGCCGACATCGCGCTGGCGGTGAATTTGCTGGTGGACGGCAAGGTGTCGCGACCGGCAGCCTGCAACTCGCTGGAAACGCTGCTGGTGCACGAAGCCATCGCGCCACGCTTCCTGCCGCTGGCCGCCGCTGCATTGCGCGAGCGCGGGGTGGAACTGCGCGGTGATGTCGCAACGCAGGCGCTGTTGCCGGGCGTGTTCCCGGCCACTGACGATGATTACGCCGCCGAGTATCTCGACCTGATCCTGGTGATTCGCGTGGTGCCGGACATGGCGGCCGCCATCGCGCATATCCAGCAGTACACCTCCGACCACACCGAAGTGATCGCCACCGGCGATCCAGCACACGGTGAGGCCTTCGTGCATGCACTGCGCTCGGCAGTGGTGATGGTCAATGCCTCCTCACGCTTCTCCGATGGTGGTGAGCTGGGGTTGGGCGCGGAGATCGGCATCTCGACCACGCGCCTGCACTCCTATGGGCCGATGGGCCTGGAAGCGCTCACGGTGGAGCGTTTCGTGGTGCGCGGTGAGGGGCAGGTACGGCATCCGGCCACAGGTGGCTGAGCCGGCGTGAGCGCGCGCTTGTCCAGGTTGCATTGACTGCAGTCGGCAAGGCCGCAGGGCTTTCCATGCCCCGCAGCCTTGTCGGAAGAACGGTCAATGCAGGATGTCTTCGGTGGACGCCTGCGGCTGTATACGCGTTGTTGATAAAGACGCGGTGCCTTGCGAAGGGGGCATTGGCTGTTGGCAGGTGAAGCCTACCGGGCGCGCCTGGTCGTCCATGTGCAGCACCACGGATTTGCTGCCAGCCAGGCCTTCGGCCAGGGCCGTGGTCGCGCCCAGATCGTGGGCAATCTGTTGGATGTCGATCGCTGCGATGGGCGAGCGCCGTTCCTTGCCGGCGAAGCGCATGCGGTTGTACTCGGCCCAGGCAATCAGGCCTGCGGCGCAGCACAGCAGGATCACCGGCACGGCCATCAGCAGGAAGGGGTCCACCTGGTCCTGGTATTCGTACAACTGCTGCCAGGCCAGGCGGATGCCGAGCAGCCACGACAGCAGGGTCAGCAGCGGCACGCACAGCACCATCAGGAATGCCCAGAACGCTACGCTCACCGCACCCCACAACGTGCGTTGCAGGCGTGGCTGCTGGCGCGGCTTGCGGATCAGTGTGGAGTCGAACTTGGCGTTGGCACTTGATCTGTTTTTTGACTTTTCGTTCATCGAATTCCCCGGTCCGGGCTTACCCAGGTGGCACGCTTGCCGCGCCGCTTGAGCAAAGTCTTGGGCAATGCCACAACGGTGGTGCACAGGCTGATCAGCCAGTAGGCCATCGGATACCAGATCACCCAGAAGTAATTGCGGCCGACGTGGGTTTCATAGCGGCGGTCGATGATCAGGCTGCTGGCGAACTGGGCCAGGCAGACCAGCGCCAGGATCACGCCATGCCATTGCGGCAGCACCTTGGCGATATACAGCTGTGGCGGCATCGGGATGAACTTGCCCAGCGCCCACAACACCAGGATCGCCAGCATCGTGTAGGCCCACAACACGCTGAGCAGGTACTCCAGAAGCACGCCCCACATGCGACGTTTGCGCCAGCTGAGCAGCGCACGCGCATGTCGCAGCATGACTTCCACGCCGCCCTGGGCCCAGCGCAGGCGTTGCTTCCACAGGCCGCGCAAGGTCTCCGGCATGAGAATGAAGCACAGCGCATTGGGCTCGTAGCGGATGTCCCAATGATCCAGCTGCAGGCGCCAGCTGATGTCGATGTCCTCGGTGATCATGTCATCGGCCCAGTAGCCGATGCGGTGCAGCGCGGTGCGACGGAAGCCGGCAATCACGCCGGAAATGGTGAAAATGCGGCCATACACACGCTGCGTGCGCTTGATCATGCCGATGATCGAGGAGAACTCGGCGACCTGCAGCCGGCCCAGCAATGTGGAGCGGTTGCGGATGCGGGGGTTGCCGGTGACCGCACCCACGCGCGGGCCGGAGGTCAGGTGCCAGATCATCCAGTGCGTGGCGTATTCCTCCAGCATCGCATCGCCGTCGATGCACACCAGGTACTCCGAACGCGCGGCCAATGCCCCCATGCGCAGCGCATTGGCCTTGCCCAGGTTGCGATCCAGGTGGACCACGCGCAGGCGTGGGTGCACGCGCGCCAGGGCATCCAGGCGCGCGCCGGTGTCATCACTGCTGCCATCGTTGATGGCGATGACTTCATAGTCCGGATAGTTCTGCGCCAGTGCCGCGCCCAGCGTGTCTTCCAGGTTTTCGGCTTCGTTGTGGCAAGGAATCAGCAACGAGGCGAAGGGGTACTCGGCCATCGGCGGCGGATCGCTGCGGTCGCGGGCGTTGCGCTCGCGCCGCACGAAGTAGTACAGGCCGCCGCACATCCACATGAAGGCCATCACCAGCGGGTAGAAGAACGCGAACTGCAGCAGTCCGTAAAGAATCGGGTGCATGTCCACGTTACTTCTCCACGTAGGGGAAGTTGCGCACGGACATGGCCGCGCGGGCATCCTTCAACGCCGGGCGGTCGGCGATGAAGTCATCCGGGTACCAGCCCATGTGCTTGACCCCGCGCGCCTGCAGGCGCCGCACCAGGGCACGCAGGCGTTCGCCGGGGATTGGCTTGCCGGTACGCCAGTCCAGCGTCTGCAGTTCAAACAGGGTGCTGTTGAACTCCGGGTCCTGCTTGCGCACGGCTTCGACCAGCTGGTCGAGCCAGCGTTCCGGGTGACGGCTGCCTTCCATCCACGGCATCGCCATCAAGGCCGTATGCGTATAGGCATGGTTGAACAGGTCCAAGCGCTGGGCGAACCACGCTGAACTCTGCGGTTGCAGCACCGGCTGCGCATAGAGGTTGCGCACGGTGGCCAACTTGGGGCGCCAGCGCTGGGCGGCGTCGCGCAGTTCAAGGGTGAAGTCGATCAAGGCCTGGGTGCGTATGCCGTCTTCGCCCTCGGCCGGCAGATGGGTCAGCTCGGTGTCGCGCAAGTAGGCATCGTCATGGAACAGCAGGCCCTCGAAGTAAGAGTTGATGGCCAGGTCGGCATAGATGTCCTTGATGATCTGCCGCACTTCCGGGCGGGTGAAATCAAGGCGGAAAATGCCATCCTGCTCGGGACTCTGGAGCTTCAGTGCCTCACGGATGGCCGGGTCCTGCAGCTCGTAGCCGAGCACCGGCAGCCAGGCGTAGACCTTCACCTCGGCACGGGTTTTCAGCTGCCAGGCCACGCGGTTGAACAGGTCCGCCCGCATCGGCAGGTGGCGGTTGGGGAAGTAGAGGGCATCAGCCGAACCATTGCCATCAGGGTCGGCAAAGGCCTGCAGATAGACGTGGCTGGGGCCGACCTGGTTGACGCGTTCGATCAGCGCATCCAGGTTGCGCGACTGCTGTTGCGGATCCTCGTCGTAGACCATGTCCAGATCGATCTGCAGGGCGCGGACGTTTTCCAGTTCAATGTCCCGGCGCAGGTCGCGGGCGAGATTGACGGCGGTCGGGTTGTCCATCATCAGCAGGCGCGCAAGCCCGCCCAGGTTTGATGTCACCGGCGTGCTGCGGCCTTCCAGGTCGAAAGACACATCCATGCCCAGCTGCGCGGCCAATTCGTTGGTATAGGCGTTGTAGGCGGCATACGGCCAGACGATGGCGCGGGGCCGGGTGCCGGTGTTGTCCACGATGCGTTGCACGCTGCGGGCAAGGTCGTCGCGGATGCGCTTTTCGTAGACCTGCGGGGTCTCGTAGGCACCGGCCACCGGGTCATAGATGCGTGTGATGACCGCCGGAGTGGAGTTGCCCTGCGGGTTGGATTGCACGCCGTGATGCAGGTTGTCGGTATGGCTGGCAACCTCGATCAGCCCGCTGGCCTGCATTTCGCGGATCTGCTGCCAGGTCAGGAAATCTTCGGCAGCGAACGGACGGTAGCCGTAGTCGATGCGCCGGTCGGGCGCCATCTCCACGTAATCGGTGATCACCGCGATCAGCGCCGGGTAGTTGTAGGCGCGCAGCAGCGGGAACACCTTGGTGTAGACGCTGCGCAGGCCATCGTCGAAGGTCAGCAGCACCGGCTGCGGTGGCAGCGGCTTGCCGCCACGCGAGGCCTCGATCAGCTGGGACAGCGAGATCGGGTGGTAACCCTGCGCGGACAGCCAATCCAGGTGGGCCGCGAAATTCTGGGTGCTGACTGCATAGAGATCCGGGTCGCCATGACGCGCAACGTCGTCGCGGATGTCGTGGTAGCTGATGACCAGCAGACCGTTGTCCGCCGAGTCCAGATTGATACGGGGTTCCGTGGGGGCCTGCGCGTACGCACTTGTGGCAAGGCAGAGCAGCGCCAGCAGCCAGCCGGCGAACAGGGTGATGTGGTTGTTGCGCATTTCATTGCCCCCAATGGATCGCGGCGTCCAGGCCGATATGTCGTTCACGTCGTCCGTCATAGACCGGGCGTGACCAGCTCACGCCGTACTCGATGACCCGGCCGATGCCCAGTTGCCACTCATGGCGATAGCTCACGGTCGGTACCCGTGCATTGCCGTAGCCGCGTTGCCAGTAGTTGCCCAGGGACACTTCCAGTTGCTGGTTGAAATGTCGCTCGTAGCGTTGCCAGGCCCGGTGATCGATGCGCAGGCCCAGCTCCAGCAGGCCATCGCGTTCCGGGCTGAAGTACGGCACATCGCTGCGGCTGCTGCGGCCCAGGTAGCCACTGCCCAGGGCGGTGAGCTGCAGTCTGGGCAGGGTAAGCACGCGCTGTTGCACGCTGCTGCTCAGCAGATCGCGGTTGTTGTCGTCGCTGTAACGGAAACGGCTGGCGCCGGCACTCCACACGGTGCGTTCACTGCGGCGGTACTCCAGCGCCAGTGCCATGCTGTCGGCGTCGATGCCTGCCGAGCGTGCCTGCATCGAGGCTTCGTCATCGTTGCGCGCGGCGGCAAGGCCGATGTGCCAGTGGTCGTTGAACTGCCAACCAAGACCGGCGCGGATGCCGGTGCCGCCGATGTCGTCATTGGCACGGTTGAACAGCAACTGCCCATCGAGCTGGTCATAGCGGTATTCCACGCCCGCGCCAACGCGCAGGGGCTGCAGGCGTTGCCCGGGATAGTCAACGCTGCGTCGGTCGGCAAAGGTCAGCAGGCGCCAGCGGTCATCGATGACGGGTGAGCGCAGCTCCACGCCGTAGTGGCGGTCGTCATTGCCCAGGGGGGAAACACCACCGCCGGAACTGTGGCCACCTTGTGCGTGGGCATACACCTGCCAGCCACGATGTGACTTCCAACTGCGCTGCATGCGCTGCACCACCGGCTGGGTGGGGTAGCGGCGCAGCAGGTCTTCATACAGCGGGCGCGCCAGGTCATCGCGCTGCAGGTCCACATAGGATTCAAACTGCCCCACGCGCGGCTGCACTTCGCGCGGGTCCTGGGTGTAGGCCATCTGCTGGCGTTCCAGCGCGCGGCGCGGCCATCCGCGCATCTGGTAGACCATGCCCAGCGAGGAGTGCAGGCCGCCGTTGCCTGGCGCGGTATCGGCCAGCGCTTCAAGCGCCTGTTGTGCCGTTGGCAGGTCGCCGCTGTAGGCGCGGATCATCGCCAGGTTCAGATCGGCTTCGTAGTGCGCCCAGTTTTGATACGACTGCTTGGCCCCGGCCTGGCGCCGGAACGGCGGCTCCTGCTCACGCCAGCGCTGCAAAAAATCGATGGCCTGACGTGGCTTGCCGCTTTCAAGGTAGGCGTAGGCCAACTCGGTGCGGACATCATCGCGTTCGGGTTCGCTGCGTGAGGCGGCCAGCAGAAACGGAATGGCTTCTTCCGGATGCTGGGTGGCCATCAGCGAATCGCCCACGGCGGGTAGCACGTAGTCGGGCAGGGCGTGGCCCTGCTGCTTCAAGGCGCGGTATTCGACGTACACCTGGTCATGCCGCGCCAGGCGGTTGAGCAGAACCAGGCGGTCATAACGTATCCGCAAGGGCGCGCTGTCCGTGGTCAGGCCATCGTGCTCCAGCATCGACTGCATCAGCGTCAGGGCGGCTTCGGCTTCATCAAGGCGCGTGTCTTCGCTCTTGCCATAGGCAAGGCTCCAGCCAACCCGCTTGGACAGGTAATTGGCCTCAAGATGGC
Organism: Stenotrophomonas sp. STEN056; assembly: GCF_056759635.1. Lineage (NCBI taxonomy): Bacteria > Pseudomonadati > Pseudomonadota > Gammaproteobacteria > Lysobacterales > Lysobacteraceae > Stenotrophomonas > Stenotrophomonas sp. STEN056. The sequence continues at coordinate 12,854 of NZ_JBRRDL010000042.1, read as the reverse complement.
GTCGCTGCTCGGCATCGAACAACGCTGGCCGGGCCTGATACAGCTGCCATGCGAGCCCTGCGTTGCCGATGTCCGACAGGCTGAGCACCTGCAACTGGTAGAGGAAATCATCCTGCGGGTACTGCTGCTGCAGCCGCTCGATTTCGTTCAGTGCTTCCAGCCAGCGGCCGTGATCGCGGTGTTGGCTGATCCGTGCCAGTGCTTCGTTTTCGCCTGCATCCGCGGCGATGCCATCGTTGCTGACGCTCCATAACGCACACGCCAATGCCACGCTCAGGGTGAGCGGCTTCCATACACGCATTGAGTTTCCCTGGGTACAGTTGCAAATCCCCGGGATTGTGACACGCGTCACAGGTCAGAGTCTGTGACAATTGAGGGTACAGTTCGTGAACAATTAACGGCTGGTTAATAATTTGCTGCTTTCGGGCCCCGATTGTCCGGTTGCGCAGCAGGGGGTGAAACTCACCAATAATCTTCCAGGTGCTGCGGGCGGCAGGCGAACCAGGCCGCGGTCAGCAGCACGATTGCGCACAGGGTCAAGAAGGCAAACGGCAGCGTCCAGCCGTCGGTACGGCCATGCAGCCAGCCAAACAGCACCGGCCCCAGGCAGGCGAAGCTGTAGCCGACGCCCTGCATGAAGCCGGACAAGGCGGCCGAGCCTGCGGGAGTGCGGGTGCGCAGATTGATCAGCGTGAGCGCCAGCGGGAAGGTGGAAGGGCCCAGGCCCAGCAGGGTGGCCCACAACAGCGGCGCGCTCATCGGTGCCCACAGCAACCCCGCGAACGCGGCCAGGTTGATCAGGAATACCAGTGCGACGAGGGGGAAGGGATTGCGTAGACGCACCGCGATTGCCGGCATCAGCAGTGATGGCACCAGGCCCAGTGCAGAGAACACGGCCACGGTGACGCCACCGAAGGCCGGCGATGCGCCAGCCTCGATCATCATCTTCGGCAACCAGGTGAACATGGAGTAGGTGATCAGCGAGGTCATGCCGAACATCAATGCCAGGCCCCAGCCCAGCGACGTGCGCCATACCTTGCCGGGGGCGTGAGCGGGGGCATTGTGGGTTTCGGGTGCGCGCGTGCTCCGCGACAGCATCAGCCAGGGCAGCATCGCGGCCAGTGAAAGCAGCGCCCACAGTCCCAGCGATATGCGCCAGTCATAGGCGTCGGCCACCGGGACGGCCATCAGTGCCGGAATCATCGTGCCGGCCTGCAACACAGTGATGTACAGCGTGCTCATGGTGCCGACGCGATCAGCGAAGTAGCGCTTGACCAGCGGCGGCAACACCACGTTGCCGATGCCCATGCCGGCCAGTGCGACGCCCGACCCCAGCAACAACATGCCCACGTTGCCCGCGCCGGCGCGGATCAACAGGCCTACCGTCGCCAGTGCCATGGCCAGCAGGGCCGTGCGTTCCAGCCCGATGCGGCGGGTCAATGCAGGTGTGGACAGGCCAAACAAGGCGAACGCCGCCGTGGGCATCATGCCCAGCACGCCGGTCATGGTGCTGCCGAAGTTGAAGACCTTTTCCAACTGGTCCAGCAGCGGTGTCAGCGAGGTCACCGCCGTGCGCAGGTTCACGGCCGCCAGCACGATCGCAAAAAACGCCAGCATGCGGCCGCGCAGCAGGGGATGGGGGGCAGGGGTGGCGTGGGTCATAAAACGTTCTTCACAGGTAGCGTTGCGGCCCAAACCGGAAGCGGCACGGGCAAACAGATTCAGATGGGCGATTGGGCGGCAGGGCTGGCCGAAACTGGCTGAGCCGGAGAATCGCGATTACGCATTGTACGGGGCGAGCCGTGAATGGGATGCGGTCGCATTACCGCCGGCCTGAAGAAGCAAAGGTGTGGGTGTTGTCGAATGCTGGGCCGACAAAGAAAAAAGGTCTGGAAATGCGCGTGCATTTCCAGACCTTTCATTCTTCCTTGGTCGGGGAGACAGGATTCGAACCTGCGACCTCTACGTCCCGAACGTAGCGCTCTACCAGACTGAGCTACACCCCGTAAGGAGCCGCCTATGATAGCGGTGATTCCACTGTCGTGCAAGTATTTCCCCGAAGGCCAACCCCGTGGACGGGTGGTTCCGGTGCGCCCGCGAGGGCGACTTCCACAAACAAAAAAACCTGAAAAACGTTGCCGTTTTTCAGGCTTCCTTGTGACCTTCCTGGTCGGGGAGACAGGATTCGAACCTGCGACCTCTACGTCCCGAACGTAGCGCTCTACCAGACTGAGCTACACCCCGCGAAAGGGAGCCGGAAAGATACGCTCAGTCCGGCCTCCTGACAATACCTGAAAGCAGTTTTTTAGCGTTTTGCTTCGTTCTTGCGTGCCTCGCGGGCTTCAAACCACATGCCGTTGAGGATGGCGACGGTTGAAGCAAGGCCAGCGCCGAGAATCCAGGCGAAATACCACATGGGATGACTCCTTTACGTATGTCGTGGATGTGCGTCAGTAAGCGTTCGGGTTCTCACCCATTTCCGCCGTGGTGGTCTTGCCCTTCATTACGCGGTACACCCAACTGGTGTAGGCGATGATCAGCGGCAGGAAGATCACGGTGGCCAGCAGCATGATCCACAGCGTCAGATGGCTGGAGGAGGTATCCCACAGCGCCAGGCTGGAGCTGGGCTGGCTGGAGGAAGGCAGCAGGAACGGGAACACCGCAAAGCCGACAGTGAGGATGATGCCGGCAATCGATGCGCCCGAGGCGAGGAACGCCAGGCCGCCACGACGCTTGCGCAGCAGCACCGCACTGAGCAGCGCACCGAGCAGGCCGACTACCGGCGCCAGGATCGTGGCCGGCATGTCGGTGTAGTTGCGCATCCAACCACCGGCAGCGGTGATTTCCACCGTCTTCAGCAGCGGGTTGCTCGGGCCATCGGTCACCACCTGCGAGGTGAAGGCGTAGCCGGGCAGGCCCATGGCCACCCACACGCCACCCAGTGCGAACAGCACAAAGGTCAGCAGTGCAGCGATGCTGCCGAAGCGGGCCGAACGATCAGCCACCGGGCCGTCGGTCTTGATGACCAGCATGGCGGCGCCATGCGAAACCACCATGGCCACACTGAGCAGGCCGGCAAGCAGGGCAAACGGTGTCAGCAGGCCGAAGAACGTGCCCGTGTACCAGATGCGCTGGGTGTCATCGAAGTGGAACGGAACGCCCAACAGCACGTTGCCAACCGCCACGCCCATGATCAGGGCCGGGATGAAGCCGCCGACAAACAGCGCCCAGTCCCAGTTGTTGCGCCAGCGTGCGCTGGGCATCTTGCTGCGGTACTTGAAGCCGACCGGGCGCAGGATCAGGGCGAACAGGATGACGAACATCGCCAGATAGAAGCCGGAGAAGCTCACCGCATACAGCGGCGGCCAGGCGGCGAAGATGGCACCGCCGCCGAGCACCAGCCACACCTGATTGCCTTCCCATACCGGGCCGACGGTGTTGATCACCAGGCGGCGCTCTTCATCGGTCTTGGCCACGAACGGCAGCAGTGCGCCGACGCCCAGGTCGAAACCATCCATGACCGCGAAACCGATCAGCAGCACGCCCAGCAGCAGCCACCAGATCACGCGCAGCGTCGTGTAGTCCAGAAGAATGAATTCCATGAGTGTTCTCCTTCCTTATGCCTGGCCCGGGGCCGAAGCGTGGTGGGAAGCCTTGTTCTGCAGCGACGGCAGGATCTCGTCCGGGCCCTTGCGGATGGCCTTCAGCATCAGCTTGACCTCGATGATGATCAGCACCGTGTACAGCACGGTGAAGCCCGTCAGCGTCATGAGAATTTCGTGCAGCGCCAGGCCCGAAGCAGCGTAGAAGGTCGGCAATACGCCTTCCACCGCCCACGGCTGGCGGCCGTACTCGGCGATGAACCAGCCGCATTCGATGGCGATCCACGGTGCCGGCAGCGACCACAACGCAATCTTCAGGAAGGTGCGCTTGCTTTCAAAGTTGTTGCGGCACGAGTAGTAGAACGCCACGGCAAAGAAGGCGATCAGGTAGAAGCCCAGGCCAGCCATGATGCGGAAGGTCCAGAACAGCGGTGCAACACGCGGCACGGTGTCCATTGCCGCCTGCGAGATTTCCTGCGGGCTGGCATTGAGGATGTCCTCGCGGTAACGCTTCAGCAGCAGGCCGTGGCCCAGATCCTGCCAATGGCGGTCGAACATCTCGCGCGCTTCGACGTCGGTCTTGTCGGCGCGGATGCGTTCCAGTGCACCGTAGGCCAGCTGGCCGCCGCGGATGCGGTGTTCGGCGCGCTCGACCAGTTCCAGGATGCCCGGAATCGGCTGGTCGAATGAGCGGGTGGCAATCAGGCCCATCAGGTACGGGATCTTGATCTCGTAATCGTTCTGGTGGGTTTCCTGGTTCGGGATGCCGAAGGCGGTGAAGTCGGCCGGGGCGCGCTCGGTCTCCCACATGGCTTCAATGGCAGCCAGCTTCATTTTCTGGTGTTCGTTGGCGGCATAGCCGCTTTCGTCACCCAGCACCACCACCGACAGCGAGGACAGCAGGCCGAAGGCAGCAGCCACCGCGAACGAGCGGCGGGCCACGTCCTGGTGCTTGTTGCGCAGCAGGAACAGGGCGCTGATCGACATCACGAAGACGGCGCCGGTGACATAACCGGCCGATACCGTGTGCACGAACTTGGCCTGTGCCACTGGGTTGAACAACACGGCCATGAAGTCGACGACTTCCATGCGCATCGTTTCCGGGTTGAACACCGCACCGACCGGGTTCTGCATCCAGCCGTTGGCGATCAGGATCCACAGTGCCGACAGGTTGGTGCCCAGTGCCATCAGCCAGGTGACGGTGAGGTGCTGCACCTTGGACAGGCGCCCCCAGCCGAAGAAGAACAGGCCGATGAAGGTGGCTTCCAGGAAGAACGCCATCAGGCCTTCAATGGCCAGCGGCGCACCGAAGATGTCACCAACATAGTGGCTGTAGTACGACCAGTTCATGCCGAACTGGAACTCCATCACGATGCCGGTACTGACACCGATGGCGAAGTTGATGCCGAACAGCACGCCCCAGAAAAGCGTCATGCGGCGCCAGACGTCCTTGCCGGTCATGACATAGACGCTCTCCATGATCGCGATCATGAAGGACAGGCCCAGCGTGAGTGGGACGAATAGGAAGTGGTACATCGCGGTCAGTGCAAACTGCAGCCGCGACAGCTCTACGACTGTTGAGTCGATCATGGCCAGGCTACCTCGTGGGTGTTGGGCATCATTGGGTGGCAGGAGTGGGGTTTATGGCGTAAATGCTCCCTGTTCATGCTTACCTCCGCCTTGATCTGGATCAATGAGGCTCTGGCCTACTGCGGTGATCTTGCACAGGGCCGGCGGGCAGGGTGCAGCTTGCTTACAATCGGTTCGATTCCTTTCAGCTGAGTTGCCAGTCTTGAGCGATGTTCCACATTCCGGCGACGTATTGCGCCACCAGCGTCGTCAACAACAGCAATGGCTTTCCTCCCTGGCCGCGGGTGCGCGCTCGCGGCAGCGGCTGGCGGCCCTTGCGGTATGCGGCTCGGGCGCCCTGTTGATCGTACAGGCCGGCGCCATCGCCTGGTTGATCCAGAGCATAGTCGTGGAACAGGTGGCCATCGCGCAGGTGGGTCACGCTTTCGGCCTGCTGGCGCTGACCCTGCTGTTGCGCAGCCTGTTGGGAGCGCTGGCGCAGTCCGCTGCCGGCGATGTGGCCGACACGGCCAAGCTGGCCCTGCGGGGGCAGATCTACCGGCGGCTGATGGCGCGCGGGCCGCTCTGGCTGCGCCGGCAACGGACCGGCGAGCTGGGGGAGCTGCTGCTGGCCCACGGCGATGCCATCGAGGGCTATTACGCCGGTTTCCAGCCGGTGCGGGTGGAAGTGGTGGTGGTGCCGCTGTTGATCCTGGCGGCCGTGGCCTGGGTGGACTGGGTGGTGGCGCTGATTTTCCTGTTCACTGCGCCGCTGGTGCCTTTCTTCATGATGCTGGTGGGCTGGGGCGCGGAGGCGGCCGGGCGTGCGCAACTGGGCGAACTGGCGCGGATGAGCGGCCACTTTGCCGACCGTATCAAGGGGCTGGGCCTGCTGCGGCTGTACGGGCGTGGCGAGGCGGAGCTGGGCGGCATCGAACAGGCTGCCGAAGGCGTGCGCGTGCGCACCATGAAGGTGCTGCGCATTGCCTTTCTTTCTTCCACGGTGCTGGAGTTCTTTGCCTCGGTGAGCGTGGCGATGGTGGCCCTGTACCTGGGGCTGAGCTACCTGGGAATGATGTCGCTGCATGCCGCCGTGCCGACCCTGGGCACCGGCATGTTCTGCCTGCTGCTGGCGCCGGAATTCTATGCGCCGCTGCGGCGCTTGGCGGCGCACTATCACGACCGCGCCAACGCACTGGCCGCTGCTGCGGAAGTGGAGCGGCTGCTGGCGGACGATGGCGTGCTTGAACCGGCAGTTGCCGATGTCGCCACCACTGCCCCGGTTGTGGCCGAGCCGGCGCAACGGCATGCGCCGATGCTGCAGCTGCAGGCCGTCACCCTGCGCCCGAAAGGTGCGCGCCACGACGTGCTGGTGGATTTCTCGCTGGACATCGACCAGGGGCAGCGCCTGGCCCTGGTCGGGCCCAGCGGTAGCGGCAAGAGCACCCTGCTGGAAGCGCTGGCCGGTTGGTTGCCGGTCCGCGAGGGAAGGATCGTCACCCGCGAAGGCCTGCGCATCGGTTACGCCGGGCAGCGGCCGTATCTTTTCCACGGCAGCATTGCCGACAACCTGCGCCTGGCCGACCCGGCGGTGAGCGATGCGCGGCTGCAGGCCGTGGCCGAGGTTGCACAGGTGATGCGGTTCGCGCGGCACCTGCCGCAGGGGCTGGACACGGTGATCGGCGAGCGTGGGTTTGGCCTGTCCGGAGGCGAGGCCCGTCGCATTGGCCTGGCGCGCCTGTTGCTGCGTGATCCGGATCTGTTCCTGCTCGACGAACCCACCGCCTTCCTTGATCCGCAGACGGAACACGATCTGCTGCAGGCATTGGCGTCGCACACGCGCGGCCGCACGGTCCTGATGGCCACCCACAGCGAGGCTGCGATGCGCTGGGCTGACCAGGTCATCACTTTGTCCAGCAAGGTGCCTGCATACGAAGGAGAGCGGGCATGAAGCCTGAAGATCGGGCGCACGGGAACATCGGCCCCGCGCAGGGCCGGCGCGACGACATGCGCAGTGTGTTCACCCGTCATCGCGGCTGGTTGCTGCTGACCACCGTACTGCTGTTCACCACCATGCTGGCCGGTGTCGGCCTGCTGGGCCTGTCTGGTGGTTTCCTCACCGGCGCCGCGTTGGCCGGTGCATTGGGGGCGGGGGCGACTTTCAACTTCTTCTCGCCGTCGGCCGGTATCCGTGGCCTGACGATGATGCGGATTGCCTCGCGTTACCTTGAAAAACTGGTCGGCCACGACGCCACATTGCGCATTGCGCGTGACCTGCGGGTGTGGTTTTTCCGGCGCGCGCTGCCGCTGGCCCCGGCGCGGCTGGGCAGCAGTCGTACCGGCGAGCTGCTGGCGCGGTTGATTTCCGATATCAGCGATGTCGACGGTGCGGTGGTGCGCGCGGTGGGCCCATTGTTGGCGCTGTTGGGTATCGCCTCGGTTGCGGTGTTCGCGGCGGCGTTGATCTACTGGCCGGCTGCACTGTTGTTGGCCGTGCTGGGCTTGTTGGTGGGGCTTGGTGTGCCGGTGTTGGCCGTGCGTCATGGCGATGCCAACGAGGCCCAGCGTGCGCAGCACCGCGCAGGTTTACGCACGTTGGCCTACGAAGGCCTGGAAGGTGCCGCCGACCTGGCCGCGTTGCATGCGCGTGATGCCTGGGCGCTGCGCGTGGACGAGGCCGCAGGCCAACTGGCGGGCGCAGACCGGCGCCGCAGGCGGCGGCTGATCGGCGGCAATCTATTGCATTCGGTGCTGTCTGGCCTGGGCCTGCTGGGGATGCTGTGGCTGGCTTTGTCAGCGTTCGAGGCCGGCAAGGTGGAAGCCCCGTTGGCGGCAGGCCTGATCTTCCTGACGGTGGCGCTGCTGGAAGTAGCCGCCGGCAGCAGCCTCGCGTGGCAGGCGCTGCAGTCGGCGCGGGTTGCGGCAAAACGGCTGCAGCAGATCGTGGATCAGCCGCCTGCCGTGCTCGATCCCGAACAACCCGTTGCCGTGCCACTGCCGCCTGCGGTCTTGTCATTCGAGAAGGTGGTGTTCGCCTGGCCGGGTGAAACGCGGCAGTTGCTCGACGGCGTTGACCTTCAGCTGGCACCCGGCGAACGCATCGCCATCCGCGGCGACAGTGGCTGCGGCAAGACCACTCTGTCTGCCTTGATGCTGCGCCTGTGGGACCCGCAGCAGGGAGTGATCCGCTACGGCGGCGTGGATCTGCGTGCCTTCAAACAGGACGACTGGTACCGCCAGATTGCCTGGTTGCCGCAGGGTGCGCCGGTGTTTGCCGGCAGCATTGCCGAAAACCTGCGCCTGGGTTCACCGCAGGCCAGTGACGAAGCCATGTGGTCGGTGCTGGGGCAGGTGCGGTTGCAGGAATGGGCGCAGCAGCAGGGTGGCTTGTCGGCGTGGGTGGGCGAGAACGGCGCCACCATGTCGGCCGGCCAGGCGCGTCGTCTGGCGTTGGCCCGCGCGCTGCTGCGCAACGCACCGCTGATGGCGCTGGACGAACCCACCGAAGGCCTGGACGTGGACACCGCGCACGCGCTGTTGACCGACCTGGCCGCAGCGCTGGGCAACCGCAGCCTGTTGATGATCACCCACGGCGAGTTGCCCGCTGGCGTGGTGCAGCGCGAATACCGGCTGCACCGTGGGCAGTTGCTGCAGTTGCAATGACCAAGGGTGAGGCGCGGCCACGAGGGCCGCGCTAGCGGCTGCTGCCGTCCACGTAAGGGCGCGACTGCAGGATGACGATGTCATCACCCACCACGGCCCATTCGATGTCCTGCTCGGCGCCGCCGAGTGCTTGCCGGGTGCTGCGCCCCACGGCGGCCAGGCGCGCGATCAGGGCGTCGGTCAGTACCTGGCGCGAGCCGGTGAGCGGCACTTCACGCACCCCGCCGTTGGCATTGGCAACCAGTTGCGTGTCCTCGGCCGAGCGGCTCAATACCTGCACCGCCTTGGACCAGTTGGAGTACATCACCTGCTCGGCCTGGCGCTTGCCTTCCACCACGCGAATGCCCAGCCCGCGCTTGGCCGAGATATAGGTGATGTGGCGACGGCCGGCATCGAACGGGTCGCGGGTGATCATCACCCCCGAGCTGTCCGACGGCGCAGCCGACTGCACCAGCACCGCCATCGCGACGGCATCCCCCAGCCCGGCGGCCCGGCGCGCTTCGTAAGCCTCGAAGTTGTAGACCGACGCCCAGACCGTCTGCACCGCACGCACCAGCGCATCGCCCTGGGTGACGTTGGGTACGGTGGTGTAGAGGCCGGCGCCGCTGAAGCCGGGCAGATCCTCCGAATTGGATGAGCTGCGAACGAACACGCCGCGTCCCTGCAGTTGGCTCTCCCATTGCGTCTGCAACAGGCGCGACAGCGCCGGGTCCGGCGTGGCAGTGCTGATCTGCGTGCGCAGCGCCGCCAGTGCGTCACGGCGCACGCTGGCGTCGCTGGCAAAGCCAGGACGTTGCTGCAGGGCTGCCAGGCGCTGGGGTATCTGCAATCGCAGCATCGCTGTTTGATAGTGCGAAAACGGCACGCAGAAGCCATCGGGCACCCGCGCTGCCGGCGGCAGGGCCGCTTTCAACGTGCCCAGGTTCGCTGCCTTGACACCACAATGGCCACTGTCCCGCGCCCGCAGCGCCGACAGCGGCTTGAGCGCGGTGACCGACAGGTCCGGACGGGGCAGGTTGCGTGCGTTTGCCGGTGTCCTGTTGGCCGGTGTTCGTGCCGGCCGCGTGCTCGGCCGCACCTGGTAGTTGTTGTTGCTGACCTCCAGCTCCACCCACTGGCCGTTGTATTGCCGCAGTGCTGACTGCGCATCACGCACATACGCGTTGGGGATGCGCCAGCCCTTGGCCAGCAGGTTGACGTGCGACAACAGCGTCGATGGGCGCTGGGTTATCAGGCCGGCCACCGGCGGCAGGGAGATCGGCACTTCGTCCAGTACCACGATGTCCTGCGGTGACAGGTCGCCGGCGTGCTCCACCGACGTGACGATACGCAGCCGGCCCCGTGCGGTGCCGGTATTCAACGGCAGGAAGCGTTGTTCGCGCAGCAGCGCTTCCTGGGTGATGAAGGGCAGGCCGGCGATGCGGGCGGTCTGTTCGTGGAGCGTGGAGTTGGTCTTGAAGCGGACGGGCTCATGGAAGGAGGCGCGTACCAGCGCATCGGCCTGCGTGAGCAGGTCCGGCGTCAGCTGGTCACCTTCCCAGAATTCATAGGTATAGCCCGGCAGGTCGCGCTGCCAGCTGAGGGTGCCAAACAGGAAGCGCCGTTGCGGATCCTTGTACTGCGCATTGAGCGTGGCCTTGTCCAGCTGCGGCAGCAGCCCTGTACGGCGGACGAAGTGTTCGTGCAGTTCGTGTCTGGGGGTGTTGACGTAATAGATGCGTGCCGGTGCGCGACGGTCGATGGTGAAGATCACATGCGGGATCTCCAGCGGTGTGCCGGCGTTGTATACGCGTGCAAGCTGCATGAAGCTGGTACGGCTGCCGATGCGGGGCAGGTGGTCCGGCGCTTGCGCCTGCGCATCGCTGGCCGGCTGCGATGCCTGCGTCGCCGTGCCTTGTCGGTATTCGTAAGGCGAGGGCTTGCGTGCAGCCTGTGCCATTGCGGCCTGCGGGGTGATTGCGGCGAGTGCGGCCGATGCCAGCAGCATCACCAGCAGTGTGCGGAAAACAGGCGACGTACGGGCTCGATCCATGATGCCGTTCGGGGTTTGAAGGTGCGGCATGATAAGCCACGCCCGCCGAGGCCGGCATCCGGCGCCGGGGTGGTCAGATTGCGCCGGACAGAAGGGTCCCGGCCATCGTGGTCAGCAGGAAGATGCCGATCAGGTTGAGCACTACCGTCGCCCAGAACACGCGCTGGAAACTGCGCTTGCTGGTCTTGTGGTTGAACAAACCCTGCGCCAGCAACGCGCCCGGCCAGCCCCCCAGCAAGGCGATCAGGTGCAAGGTGCTTTCCGGGGTGCGCCAGCGGTTGCGCTGCGCGGCAGCCTTGTCGCTGACGTAGAACACCAGTGCGAGCAGGCTCAGGCCGGTGATCGTCAGCATCATCCCGTCGGGAATGAGCCTTGCCATCCAGGCCAGCGTCACGGCAACCATCGCCAGCAGCCCAAGTGCGGTGCGCGGCAGACGCGGCGCGGGGCCGGGTGGTTTTGCTGCAGCCTGGGCCTTGCGCGTCGCCGCGAAGCGGACGGCGGTTGCATTGAGGCGGCCGCGGGCATCCTTCTTCTGCGCGTAGCTGATGAGCAGGCCATTGCCTGGTCGCTGCGTCCGGCGCTCGAATGCCTTGATGTGGACAAAGGCACGTTCGCCGCCGCCATTGGGCACCACAAAACCGTAGCCTTTGTCGTCATTCCAGTCTTCCAACCGCCCCTGATATCGCATGGCCCGCCCTGTCGTGTTAGCGGGGCATTGGAACCCATTGGCCGGGCCGTTGGAAAGTAGCGGTGATCTCCGCGTGGGGGCGTCTTCGTATGCGCGAGATCACCAGGGTCTGCGCTGCAAGGCAGCTCAGGGTGGGCCTGCCGCGCTCGCGGTTTCCTCACGCACCCGCAGGAAGCGTGCAAAACGCGGCAGTCCATGGACGGTGAGGCCGTTGTAGCGATAGGTGATAAGGCTGCCGATGGGCGGTGGGCTGGCGCGCTGGAGATCACTCAGGCCGCTGCCGACACGAAAGCGCCGCCCGTCATCAGCTTGCACCTGGAGTGCGCCGAGCATGCCTTGGTACTTTCCCTTGCCGGGAACATGGCCAATGACACGCGCCTCGGCATCATCGAACAGCTTGAGTTTGAGCAGGCCTTCGCTGCGCCCGGCGACGTAGTAATTGTCCTGATGATGCAGCATCAACCCTTCGCCGCCGGCAGCGACGACCTCATGCAGGTGCTTGTGCAACGACGCGGTGTCGGTGAAGCGTTGTTGGGCGATGGCGGCCAGATACGGGTTGCCCGTGCCGTGAACCAGGGTGCGCATCGCAGCGAGCCGTTGCGCGAATGTGCCGGGATGCGCAGGCAGGTCGAATGCCATGAACCGCAGCGTGCGCCATTGCACGTCGTCAGCAGGCGCACTGCGGACGATGGCGCTGGTGGAATCGAAGTTGCCACGGCTGGCCCATAGTTCGCCATCAAGTGGTTGCTGTGGCCACGCATGGGTGAACCACGTCGGCGCCGGGATGACGTTGCCGGCACGGCTGATCAATCGACGCCCGTCCCAGCGGGCGCGGACACCGTCGAGTTTTTCGCTGACCAGATAGCGCGAGACATCCGGGCCGTCCTGCCATTGCCCGGCAAGCATCAATGGCGGGGGCGATGCATTGGCAGCGCGAACACAGCACGGCAGGAGCAATACAAACAGGCAGGAAAGGAAGATGCGCAGCATGGTGAACCCTCGCATGGTGAGGGTTGCCAGCGTGGGCCGGGGAGATGCGCGCGCCTATCGGATGTGGCGGCTTGTTTGCGTAGGAAGCTGGGGAGCGTGGTTTCTGGCGGCGGATACCGCGCAGGAGGGCGGTTGTTTGGATGCGGGCAAGCGGTTGCGTAGTGATTGTTGCGCAGTGACGAACTGCAACCCCTCCCCAGCCCTCCCCTTGGCCATGCGGCCCAACGGAAGGGGGCGTTAATGTGGAGGGTGAGAAACCCGAGCGGCATATACACACCCAACCAATTGCCCCCCACCCCACTCAATGGAT
>NZ_JBRRDL010000041.1:0-33150 GCF_056759635.1 Stenotrophomonas sp. STEN056 | reverse complement strand
CGTTACCGCCTGCATGCGCAAATACCTGACCCGGCTCAACGCGATGAAGCGTGACAACGCGCCTTGGCGGGTCGGCTCTATGGAGACTGTGCAAGACAGTTGACTCCTACAGAACTCCGATTTTTCCAGCGATGGGGGGAGCGCTTCCGTAGGAGCGACCTTGGTCGCGAAACTCTTGGTGCGGGCGGCGTTGGGTTAGCTACAGCGCCATTGACACGGAGATCTGGGCGTTGTTTTGTTTCGCGGCTGAAGCCGCTCCTACAGATGCGTTCCTGGTCCTTCTAAACAACAAGCCCCGCCTTTGTGGGGCGGGGCTTGTGCTGGCAGCGACGCTTTCGCGCCGCTGCCTGAGGTGTTGCCTGCGGGATCAGCGCAGCAGGCTCAGCACGTTCTGGCTGGTCTGGTTGGCCTGGGCCAGCATGGCGGTACCGGCCTGCTGCAGGATCTGCGTGCGGGTCAGCTCTGCCGTTTCCTTGGCGTAGTCGGTGTCACGGATACGGCTGCGGGCCGACGACATGTTTTCCGAGGACGTGTTCAGGTTGGCAACCACCGAGGTGAAGCGGTTCTGCACAGCACCCAGGTCGGCGCGGGCCGAGTTGATGGTGTTCAGTGCGGCATCCATCGCATTCAGTGCGTTGTCGGCACCGGCCGTGGTGGAGATGTCCAGATCGGCGAAGCCGGTGGCTGATGCACCTGCAGCCCAATTGGCCGTTTCGCCAGCCGTCAAGCCGGTGGCAGCCAGCAGTTCGGCGGAAGTGCCGGAGCCGCTTGCAGCGACGGTGAAGTTGCCGGAAGCCGAGGCGAGCTGCAGCTTGCCAGCGCTGTCAAGCGAGGCGGAAACACCTGTGTTGTAGCTCTGGTTGTTGATTGCCTTGACCAGATCGGTGGCACGCTGGGAGGCGCTGCCCGCATCGCCGAACTTGATGGTCACCGTGCCCTTGCTGCCGGTGAGATCAAAACTACCGGCCACGAAAGCGCTCGGATTGGCGGCTACTGCTGCTACGCCGTTGGTGGTGGCAGCGGTCGGGGCAGCATTGAAGCCACCTGGCGTCGTAGGAGTGCCGCCGGAATCAACTTCAGCGTAAGTGAAGTTAGTGCCATCGGCGCGCTGGACGGTAAGGCTGCCTGCAGTGATGGCCGCGCTGATGGTGGCCGCAGCTCCGAGATCCAGCGAAAAGCCGTTCACACTGTTGCTGCCATCCGCGCCGAAGCCTGCAGTCACGAAGGCGGCCGCCATATCGGCAGCGCTCATGGTTGCGCCGGTATGAGAAATGTTCAGGCTATCGGAGCCGGCGGTGAAGGTTGCATTGAATCCCGTATCAGCAGCGCCGCCTGCAGTTGCGGTAAAAGCGCCCATTGCCTTGGTGGCTGCGGTGGCGGGAGCTGCCGGTGTTCCCGTGGTCGGGACAGCTGCCACGGCAGCAGCGGTAGCAGGCTTATCGACCTTGTTCCAGTTGCCCAGGTCCTTGATGTTGGCGTTGGCGATCTGGGCGATGTCGATGGTCTGGCCCTGGTCGGCGCCGATCTGGAAGGACTGGCTCTGGAAGCCGCCGTCCAGCAGCTTGGTGCCGTTGAAGTTGGTGTCTTCGGCAACGCGCTGGATTTCGGCCTTCAGCAGCTGGACTTCGGCGTTCAGTGCCTCGCGGTCGGACGGGGAGTTGGTGGCGTTGCGGGCCTGCACCGACAGCTCACGGATACGCTGCAGGTTGTTGCCGATTTCGGTCAGTGCGCCTTCGGCGGTCTGCGCCAGCGAAATGCCGTCGTTGGCGTTGCGGGCCGCCTGATCCATGCCGCGGATCTGGGTGCTGAAACGCTCGGAGATCGCCAGACCGGCGGCGTCGTCCTTGGCGCTGTTGATGCGCAGGCCCGAGGACAGGCGCTGGATCGAGGTGGCCAGGCTGGAGCCGCTGGTACCCAGGTTGCGCTGGGCATTGAGCGACATGATGTTGGTGTTGATGACTTGTGCCATGATTCGGGCTTCCTGTTTGGCGTTTGGTCCGGCACATCACCTGGCCGGTACTGGGTGCAGTGGGGCGGGGTGTAGGAGCCATAGCACCGCTGCTGATACCAATAACGGCAGGCTTTCGGGGAGCTTTAGGGCATTGCCCGAAAGTGATTTCAACGCCGCAGAAACAGATAAGCCCCGGTTTCCCGGGGCTTATCTGTTTCAAGCAGTTCTGTAGTGCCGAGCCATGCTCGGCACGGGGCCTTGGCGGGGAGGCTCCAGCGGAGCATGGCTCCGCTCTACAAGCGTCGCGTTCTTACTTCAACAAGCTCAGTACGTTCTGTGGCGACTGGTTGGCCTGGGCCAGCATGGCCGTGCCGGCCTGCTGCAGGATCTGCGTGCGGGTCAGCTCCGCGGTTTCCTTGGCGTAGTCGGTATCGCGGATGCGACTGCGTGCGGCCGACAGGTTTTCCGAGGAAGTGTTGAGGTTGGCGATGGTCGAGGTGAAGCGGTTCTGCACTGCACCCAGGTCCGCGCGGGCCGAGTTGATCGCCTGCAATGCAGAATCGATGGCGTTGAGCGCGTTGTCGGCGCCCGTGGCGGACAGTACATCCAGATCTTCAAAGCCGGTTTCTGCAGCGCCTGCGGCCCAGGCGGTTCCCATCGGTGTGCCCGGCGCCGGGGCCGTACCGACGGCGCCGGTGGCACCTGCAGTCAAACCCGTCTGCTCCGTCAGCGTGGTGTCGCCGGCAATGGCAAAGTCACCCGAGGCTGAGGCCAACTGCAGCTTGCCGGTGCTGTCCAGCGACGCGGTGACGCCGGTGTTGTAGCTCTGGTTGTTGATGGCCTTGACCAGGTCGCTGGCGCGCTGGGCACCACCACCGGCTGCACCGAAGTTGATGGTTGCTTCGCCCTTGGGGCCAGTAAGGGTGAAGCTGCCGGCAGTAAAGCCTGCGGCAACGGCAGGAGTTCCGTTGTGGGTGGTGGCAAAGGTCGCGTTGTTGGCAAAGCCACCTGCCGGCGCTGCACCAAAGGTATTGACGATGTCGATATCCAGCGCGCTGCCGTCAGCCTTGCTGAAAGCAAGATCATTGCCGGCAACGGTTCCGCTTACCGTGATCCCGGCCGCAGCCAACTCGGTCCGCACAGGCGCTGAATCAAGGGCTGTCTGGATATCGGCCGCGGTGACCGCAGCGCCGCTGCCCGTGCCGCCGGCGGTGCCTGCGCGGTTGATGATGCTGACGCCGCCGACAGTGAAACTGAAACTCTGGGTTGCCGAGGTGGAGGCTGCGCTGGATGTGTAAGCACCCGCTGCACCGCTGGCGGTTGCAATAGCACCGGCTCCGGCTGCGCCCGCAGCAGTGGAAGCAGAGGCGGTGGCAGCGGTGTCCACCCGGTTCCAGTTACCCAGGTCCTTGATATTGGCGTTGGCGATCTGGGCAATGTTGATTACCTGGCCCTGGTCGGCGCCAACCTGGAAGGCCTGGTTCTGGAAGCTGCCATCCAGCAGCGGGGTGCCGTTGAAGTTGGTCTGCTCGGCCACGCGCTGGATTTCAGCCTTCAGCAGCTGGACTTCGGCGTCCAGGGCAACGCGATCGGAGGGCGAGTTGGTTGCGTTGCGCGACTGCACGGCCAGTTCGCGGATGCGCTGCAGGTTGTTGCTGATCTCGCCCAGCGCGCCTTCAGCGGTCTGCGACAGCGAGATGCCGTCGTTGGCGTTGCGCGCGGCCTGGTCCATGCCGCGGATCTGCGTGGTGAACCGCTCGGAAATTGCCAGGCCGGCGGCGTCGTCCTTGGCGCTGTTGATGCGCAGGCCCGAAGACAGGCGCTGGATCGAGGTAGCCAGGCTGGAACCGCTGGTGTTCAAGTTGCGCTGAGCGTTCAGCGACATGATGTTGGTGTTGATGATCTGTGCCATGGGTACGTCTCCGTTGTGCTCGGTGCCTTGCGGTGTGGATTGGCAGCAGGGCTGCCGTGGATGTGGATCAGCGGATCATGTTGAACAGCGACATCGACTGCATCTGGGCGAAGATGGTCTGTGCCGCCTGCAGCGCCGCGCCCTCAAGCTGGTATTGCCCGATGGCTTCGGCGTAGTTGAGGTCACGCATCTGCGAGAGCGAACTCTTGAGCGTGACGGTGTTGGCTTCGCGTAGCGAAGCGGCGTTGTCGATTGCGATGAGCTGAGCGCCACCGGCAGCCCGGGTATCGATCATGCTGTTGGATGCCTGCCGGACATCGCGGATGCTGGCCTGCAGTGCGTTCTGCTGGGCCGCTCGTGCTGCAGGCGTGGAGGTGTCCATCTGCAGCGTCTGCACCAGTTTGTCGATGGTGCTGAACACGTCGCGGGCGCCTGCCGTGCCGGCATTGAATTCGTCACCGGCTGCAGGGGTGCCATCGATGCGAAGGCGCAGCCCCTCGAAGACGATGTCCTCACCACTGGTATATGTGCCGGTGCCAACGACGGTGTTGTTGGCATTAACCACCTCATAGGTGTCGGCTGCGGTGAAGCGCAGCGTATAGCTGGAGCCATCCCAGCCACCGGAGCCGTCGCGGCTGACGTCGGTCAACACGGCCTGGCCGGTGTTGGTGCTGGCAGCACTGCCATCCACGGTGCCGTCGCCGGTGCGGATGCGCATGAAGATCTCGCTGCCGGGCAGGGCATCCTTGACGAAAGTGCCGGGTGCCACTTCCACCTGGCGCTGGGTCTGGTCGCCGTTGTAGCTGACCACCCCATTGCTCAGGGAGAACGGAGCGCTGGCATCTGCAGCGCCACCGAACAGGTAGCGGCCGGTGCCATCGGTGGTGTTGGCCAGCGCGAGCAATGAATCCTTGATGGATTTCAGTTCGTTGGCGACGGCTTTGCGGTCTTCCACCGACAGGGCGGGGTTGTTGGCCTGGACGGTGAGATCGGACACGCGCGTCAGCATCTCGCCGGCCTGTGCAAGCACATTTTCCTGCAGGCCCAGACGGTTCTGCATGGTGTTGGCGTTCTTGCCCAGTTGTTCCAGCTCTGCCAATACGCGGTCCATGCCAACAGCGGTGCCCGAAGCGACGGGATCGTCCTTGGCGGTGACGATTTTCTTGCCGGTTGCCAGCTGCTGCTCCAGGTGCGAGAGCTTGCTCTGCTTGGAAAGCATCAGCGCGACCGACTGGTCGTACATCATGTTGCTGGAGATGCGGTTGTTCATCAGCCCACCGCCTTGAGGATTGTCTGGAACATGGTGTCGGCGGTGGAGATCAGCTGCGACGCCGCCTGGTACGCCTGCTGCAGCCTCAGCATGTCTGCCGCCTCCTCATCGAGGTTCACGCCAGAGACCGAATCACGGTTGGCCTTGGCGTTGTCATTGATTACCTGCTGCGCCTGCAGTGAGTAGTCGGCTGCGCGTGCCGCTGAACCGACCTGGGTAGTGAGCCCCCCGAGCGCGCCATTGAGCGTCACCGTGCCGCTGTTGAAGGCCTTTGCATCCTCAACGCTGGCCAGCCGCGAGGCATTGCCGTTGTCGCTGGAACCGGCTGCGGTCCTGCCAACGGTGAAGCTGTCACCTGCGGCAGGCTTTCCATCCAGCACCATGCTCCAGCCATTGGCGCTGATGGTCTGGCCAGGGGTGTAGGTGAACGGGCCAGCGCCGTCGATGGTGTACTGGTCTGCATCGATGAATTCGATGTTTACCGGGTTCAGCAGCGCAGGGTTGCTGGCATCAAGCACATCCACTTTGCCAAGTACGCCGGCACCTGTATTGCCTACATTCGATGATGCCTTCACCGGGTTGGCCGCGGCGATGCGCGAGGGATCGGTGATGGCAACCGACAAGCCGTTGGTTGCGGCAGCCGTGGGCTGCAGCAGGAAGCGGTCGTTGGCCGCCGGCGTGCCGTTGACAACGAACTGCACGCCATTGACCACGAACGGGTCAGTGGCGCTGCCGGTGCCGGTCATCGCCACGCTGGCGCCGGTGTCGGCACGGGTTGCCTCCCACTGGGTGCCGTTGAACTTCAGCAGCAGGTTCTGACCGTCCAGCGCGGAGGTGTCGCCATAGCCGGCGGTCAGTGTGGCGTTGCCGGTGTTGCTGGTGTGCCCGGTGATTTTGGGTGGAGCGAGGTTGAAGAAGTCCGCGCCCATCTCGCCGTACATGTCCATGCCTTCGGCGTGGGCCTGGTTGAAGGACAGGGCCATGCCTACGGCAATGCGCCCGAGTTCAGCCTGTGCAGGCGTCAGCACGGTGTCGCGGAACTCCATCAATCCGCCAAGCTGTCCCCCCATGGCCTTGCTGTCCAGGGTGACGGTCATGCCCTGGGTCTTGATCGCCAGTTGCAGGCGCTCGGGGCGATAGGGGTCGGTGGCGGTGGTGATCTGTGAGGCGCTGGTGCCTACGACAAGCGCATGCCCGCCTGCGGAGTAGACGTTCATCGCACCACCGTCCTGGATGATCGCGGTGCCGCCGGTGTAGCCCACCAGCTGGGTGATCAGCTGGTCGCGACGATCAAGAAGATCCGGTGCGGCGGCTGCGGCATTGCTGCCGATCGCGCCGTTGATCTGGGCAATTTCGGCGGCAAGCCGGTTGACCTCGTTGGCGCCGGCGATCAACCCGTTGTTGACTTCACTGCCAAGCGAATCCAGGTTCGCATTGAGCTGTTTGAAGCGCTCGACCAGCGTTGACGCGCTGTCCAGCACATTGCGGCGGTCGGCGGTCGCAGAGGCGTTGGAGGAAAGGCTGTTGATCGAGTCGAAGAAGTTCGACCAGACACCCGTCACGCCGGTAGCCGCATCGGAGAACAGCGCATCCACGCGATCGGCCATCCCGGACAGCTGCTTCAGACGCGCCAGTTCACCGTTGCTGTCGAGCAGCCGCGAGATGGCCAGCTGGTCGGCGACGCGGCGGATGTCGGTGATCCTGGTGCCGTTGCCCACGTCGCCATAACCGACGTCGGTGGGATTGCGCGTGGCGAAATCCACCTTCTGCCGGCTGTAGCCGTCGGTCTTGATGTTGGCCACGTTGTGGCTGACGGTCGCCAGTGCGCGCTGGAAGGCGAGCAGTGCACTGGTGCCGGTGGAAAGAACATTGGACATGGGCGTCTATCTCAACGACGGGTGATGCCGGTCAAGCCGGTGTTGCTGGCAAAGCTCTGGCCCATGCGTGCGCCGACGTCGCCGATGGCGGCCACGGCACGCCCGATGGTGGGGCCGGCCGCAATGGCGGCGATCTTTGCTGCATAGGAAGGGTCGGTGGCGTAGCCGGCGCGCTGCAGCCCCTGGGCGAAGCCACGCACATCGCTGCCGGCCTTGAGTGCGGCCTGGTAGCGCGGGCTGTTCTTCAACATGCGCACATAGTCGCCAAAGCTCTCGGCGACCGAGCCGTAGGCGCGGAAGCTGGCGGTCTCGTTGCGGCGCTGGCCGTTGACGTATTCGTGGGTGCCGGTGCTGACCCGTTCGCCGTTCCAGCCATTGGCCTTGATGCCGAACAGGTTGTGGCTGCTGTCCCCGTTGTCGCGGCGGATATGGCGCTTGCCCCAGCCGGTCTCCAGTGCCGCCTGCGCGACCAGGGCGCGCGGATCCACGCCAAGTTCGCGCCCGGCGCGTTCGGCGTGCGGCCAGATGCTGGCGACGAAGCCTTCGGGTGTGTGCGTGCCAAGTTGGTTCGCGGCGAGGTTGGCGCAGGTGGTATCCACCGCCTGGCCACGTTCGGCGGCGGAGACATTGCTCCAGCGGTCGTTGCTCATCGCCCAGTCCGGTGCAGCGAGTGGGTCGGACTGCGCATAGGGACTGTCGCTGCCCAGTGCAGCGTGCAGGTTGCTGGTGTCGCGGCCGGCGATCAGGTCCAATGCCTGCGCCTGCGGCGTCATGTAGGCCGCACGTTCACTTGCGCC
Organism: Stenotrophomonas sp. STEN056; assembly: GCF_056759635.1. Taxonomy (NCBI): domain Bacteria; kingdom Pseudomonadati; phylum Pseudomonadota; class Gammaproteobacteria; order Lysobacterales; family Lysobacteraceae; genus Stenotrophomonas; species Stenotrophomonas sp. STEN056. The sequence continues at coordinate 25,343 of NZ_JBRRDL010000041.1, read as the reverse complement.
GAGCACCTGCAGTGGATCGATATCGGGCGGTGCATCGCCCTGCAACGGCATCGGTGCCGACGCAGGTGCACCCAGCTGGTAGGCGCGCGCGGCAGCTGCGGGGTTGATGGTGCTGTCCAGCGCTGGCTTGTTGGCCGCATCGCCACCGCCAAGTTGCCGCGCGATCATTGCCGACAGCCCCAGGCCGCGGCCACGGGTCATCGACTCGGCCATGCGCTGGTCGTACATCTCGCGGAACATCTTGTTTTCGCCGGGGAACAGCGAGTCGCCGAAGCTCGCCTCGCGCATGCTCTTGATCAGCATCTGCGCGAACTGGCCTTCGAGCTGGCGTGCAACCTTGTCGATCTTCGCCGGATCGTTGGCGAGGGCCGGGTTCAGTTCGATGGGCGAGCCGCTGATGCGCATGTCAGATGACCTCAAGCTCGGCGCTCAGCGCGCCGGCCTGCTTGAGTGCTTCCAGGATGGCGATCAGGTCGCCCGGGGCGGCACCGACTTCATTCACCGCACGCACGATTTCATCCAGCGTCGCGCCGCCGTCAAAGCGGAACATGCGGCTGCCTTCGTTGCTGGCGGTGATGGTGGACTGCGGCGTGACCACGGTCTGGCCACCTGCAAATGCGTTTGGCTGGCTGACCTGCGCCGATTCACTGACGGTCACCGTCAACGAACCGTGGGCGATGGCGGCCGGGCTGACGCGCACCTGCGCGCCAATGACCACCGTGCCGGTACGCGAGTTGACCACCACCCGTGCCGGTGCGGTGCCCGGCGACAGTTCCACATTCTCGATGCGGGCCAGCATGCCGATGCGCGCACCGGGATCCGTCGGCGCCTGTACTGCGACCGTGACCCCGTCCACCGCACGGGCAGCACCTTCGCCGAAGGTGGCGTTCAAGGCGTTGACCATGCGCGAGACGGTGGTGAAATCGTTCTGGTGCAGGTTCAGGGTGATTTCACCGCTGGCGCCGAACACGTCGGGCAGGGCGCGTTCCACCGTCGCGCCGTTGGGAATGCGGCCGACGCTGGGAATATTGACCGACATGCGCGAGCCATCCTTGCCCTGCGCGCCAAAGCCGCCGACCACCAGGTTGCCCTGTGCGATGGCATACACCTGACCGTCGGCGCCCTTCAGCGGGGCCATCAACAGCGAGCCACCGCGCAGCGACACTGCGTTGCCCACCGAAGACACCGTGACATCAATGGGCTGGCCCGGTTTGGCAAACGGCGGCAGCTCGGCGTGAATGGCCACGGCGGCTACGTTCTTCAACTGCGGGTTGACGTTGCTGGGCACGTTGACGCCCAGCTCACCAAGCAGGTTCTTCAAACTCTGCACGGTGAACGGTGCCTGGCTGGTGCGGTCGCCGCTGCCATCCAGGCCAACCACCAGGCCGTAGCCGACCAGCGCATTGCCGCGCACGCCACCGACCTGGGCCAGATCCTTGATGCGCTCGGCGTGGGCGGGCAGGGCGCAGGCTACCGCCAGGATGGCGAAGGCGCAGCGAAGCAGAGAGAAAGTACGCATGGTCATGCTCAGAACGGCGCCAGCGCCGAGGTAAAGAAGCGGTTCAACCAGCCCATCGAATTGGACTGCGCCATCGCACCGCGGCCGCCATAGGCAATGTGCGCGTCGGCAACCTTGCTGGATGGAATGGTGTTGTCGGCGCTGATGTCTGCCGCGCGCACGACACCCTGGATCTGCACCAGCTCATCGCCCTGGTTCAAGCGCAGGTTCTTCTGCCCCTGTACCACCAGGTTGCCGTTGGGCAGGCGCTGGATCACGGTGACGGTGACGCTGCCCTGCAGGCGATTGCTCTGCGCGCTGTTGCCCTTGCCGGCGAAGTCGCGCTCGCCACTTGCCGAGGCACCCAGCACGTTCTTCCCACCCAACGTGACCGGCGCGCCGAACAGCGTGGGCGAGCCGATGTCGAGGTTGGATTCCTTGCTGATGGCAGTGCTGGCGGTGGTGGTGGCGGTGGTGTTTTCGATCAAAGTGATCGTCAGCAGATCACCCACGTCACGCGCGCGACGGTCGCCATACAGGTTCAGTCCCGGGCCGGCGGCGTAGATGGCGCCGGCGGTGGGCGCGGCAGACGGCGCGATGACGGGTTGTATCGGCGCCATCGCCGGGTACGGACGTACATCGCCAGCCAAGGTGCAGCCACCCAGCAGGGCGACGGTGATGGCGGCGGAAAGATGACGCAGCAGAGCTGTGCGATTCATGACGAAGTTCCCTGGCAACTCAGACGTTGTTGTTGAGATAGCCGAGCATTGAATCGGTGGTGGAAATGGCCTTTGCATTCATTTCGTAGGCGCGCTGGGTTTCGATCATCGACACCAGTTCTTCCACCACGTTGACGTTGCTGCCTTCCAGCGCGCCCTGCACAACGCTGCCCAGGCCATTGAGGCCCGGGGTGCCGTTCTGCGCGGGGCCGGACGCGGTGGTTTCCAGAAACAGGTTTTCGCCCTTGGCCTGCAGGCCGGCGGGGTTGATGAAGTCGGTGAGCGTCAATGAGCCGATTTCCACCGACGCCGCTTCGCCGGACATCTTCACGCTGATGGTGCCGTCGCTGCCGATGGTCATCGACTGCGCGCCTTCGGGCACCTGGATGCCAGGCTGCACGGGATAACCGCTGTTGGTGACCACTTCACCCTGAGCGTTGATCTGGAAGCTGCCATCGCGCGTATAGGCCGAGGTGCCGTCCGGCATCATCACTTCAAAGAAGCCGCGGCCATTGACCATCACGTCGAGCGCGCGGCCGGTCTGCTGCTGGCTGCCCTGTTCAAAGTGCTTGGACGTAGCCACCACACGCACGCCCGTACCCAGCTGCAGGCCGGTTGGCAGCTGTGTCTGCGCCGACGAAGAGCCGCCGGGCTGACGCACCTGCTGGTACAGCAGGTCCTCGAAGCTGGCGCGGTCGCGCTTGAATCCGGTGGTATTGGTGTTGGCCAGGTTGTTGGAGACAACGGACATGCGCGTCTGCTGCGCGTCCAGGCCGGTCTTGGCGACCCACAATGCCTGATTCATGGAGCGGTTCCTCTGCTGCTGATGCCGGCCGCGATGGCCCTTGCTGCAGTCAATGCATGGCCTGTGCCAGAAAAGGTGTCGGGATGCTGGCGCGGGTTGTCATGGGGCTGGCGAAGGCGGCTTTTCCTTTCGCCTCTTGCGGGACTGCAGCCCCCTTTTGGGGAAGGTGCCCGAAGGGCGGAAGAGGGAGCGTGTGTCAGCGGTACGCTTGCAGATGCCAGCCCCCTCTCCCCAACCCCTCTCCCGCGAGGGGAGAGGGGCTTTTTGTCAGCCGCAAACTCGCAGACCTCCGACTTCCGATTGCTGCTGTCGCTGTTGATCTATTCCTCTCCCCTTGTGGGAGAGGATGCCGAAGGCAGGAGAGGGGGGCGGCAACGCCGCGCCATGGAGCGGATGCTCAGTCAGCCCCTCTCCCCAACCCCCGCTCCGCGCCCCAGCCCTCGCGTCTACGCGTGGGCGTTCAGCGAGCCGCGAACCCGTGGTTCGCAAACGTCTCGCTTCACCCCGCGAGGGGAGAGGGGCTTTGAAAGCTTAGGTTCTGCTGGCGTTAGTCGCAGGCTTTAACCATTCAACCGCAACAGCGAGTTCGCACTGCGCGCGTTCTCGTCACCGTGCTTGATCACCTTCACCTGCATCTCGAACTGACGTTGCAACTGGATCATCTGCACCAATGCACCGGCGGCATCGACGTTGCTGGATTCCAGCATGCCGCTGTCCAGCGCCTTGCCCTGGCGTTGCGCGAAGGGCTGTGTTGGATCGGTGTTGCGCATCAGGCCATCAAGGCCGCGCGTCAATCGTTCGTCGGCGGCATCCACCACCCGCAGGCGGCCGACCATCGCCATCGTCTGCGGGCCTTCGCCCAGCGGAATGATCGACAAGGTGCCGTCATGGCCGATCTCGATGGCCTGGTGCGGCGGCACCGCAACCGGGTTGCCGTTGTCATCGAGCACCGCATTGCCTTCGGCAGTGACCAGCTGGCCGTTGGGTGTCAACGACAACGCGCCACCGCGTGTATACGCCTCGCTGCCGTCAGCGGACTGCACCGCCAGCCAACTGCCTGGCTGCAGCGACAGATCCAGCGCATTGCCGGTGATCTGTTGCGCACCGACGCGGCGGTTGAAACCGGCATCCACATGCAGCGCATCCACCCGCGACGGAAAGCCCGGGCCCTGGATGCGGAATGCCTCCGTATTGGCCAGCGCTTCCTTGAAGCCCGGCGTGTCGGAGTTGGCCAGGTTATGCGACACAGTGGCCTGCGCCTGCAGTGAAGCGCGGGCGCCGGTCATGGCGACGTAGAGGGCTTTGTCCATGGGCGGGGATTCGGGATCAGGGATTAGGGATTGGTAGAAGCAGAAGCCGGGGCCGTTCGGTTCAGCGAACGGAGCCAATGAAAGGCAGTGTTGGAATCGGATCAGGGATCAGCCAAGCGCAGGCCAATCCCCAATCTCAACTCCCCAATCCCAGCAGTTAACGGATATTGATGATCGTCTGCGTGATCTGGTCCTGGGTGGAGACCATCTGCGCATTGGCCTGGAAGTTGCGCTGGGCCACGATCATGTTCACCAGTTGCTCGGTCAGGTCTACCGTGGAAGCCTCCAGCGAACCGGCCTGGATCTGGCCCAGGTCCGAGGTGTCAGGTGCGCCGGTGCGCGGGGTGCCGGAGGAGAACGTCTCGGCCCACAGGTTGTTGCCCTGGTTCTGCAGCCCCTGCGGGTTGTTGAACGTGGTCAATGCGACCTGGCCCAGCGCCTTGTCATCGCCATTGGTGTAGCGCGCATACACCACGCCTTCTTCGGAGATGCTGATCTCGTTGAGCTTGCCGGCGGCATAGCCGTCCTGGCGGGTGTCGCGCACCGCGAATTTCTCGCCGTACTGGGTCGAGCCGGAGGCATCCAGGGTCAGGTTGACGACGCCCGCGCCGGTGCTCGGGGTGAACGGATCAAGGGTGATGCGGCCATCGGTGGGGCTGGTCAGTGCGCCACTGTCGGAGAACTGCAGCAGCGTCGGCGCACCGGCCGGCTGGCCATCGACATAGTTGTGTACCTGCCACTCGTTTGCGTTGGCGGTCTTCACGAAGTACGACGTCTGTATGTGGCTCACGCCCAGCGAGTCGTATACGGTCACGCCGCCGGTGGAATGGTTGTAGGTGTTGGAGTCGGCAGGGTCGAAGGTGCCGATGCTCGGCTCGGCGGCGTTGCCGGGCAGGGTGAAGGCCATGTTGACCAGGCTGCTCTGCCGGGGCGGGCTGTCGGTGGTGAGCAACTGCAGGTCGGTCAGGCGGCCGTTGAACGAAGTACCGTCCGCGTTCGGCGCGAACACCTGCAGACGCGCGCCCTGCGGGTTTACGACGTAGCCGTTGTTGTCGGTCTGGAAATTGCCGGCACGCGAATACACCCGCGCACCGTTCATGTTCAGGGTGAAGAAGCCTTCGCCTTCGACCGCCAGGTCCAGGCTGCGCCCGGTCTGGTCGATGTTGCCCTGTGAAAACTGCTGGGCAACGTTGGTCAGGCGCACGCCAGCACCCACCGCATTGCGCGACAGGCCGTAGCTGGTGGCGCTGAACAGGTCGGCGAACTCGGCACGCGACTCTTTGAAGCCGGTGGTGTTGACGTTGGCGATGTTGTTGGCGGTGACGTTCAGGTCGGCGTTGGCGGCATTGATGCCGGACAGCGATACGTTGAAGCCCATGAGGTCTACTCCTGCGGGATGCGTGGTTTGGCTCAGCTGATGCGGAGCACGTAGTCGAGCGGGGCGGTGCCCAGGCCCTTGAGGTTCAGGTACAGCCCGTCGGCGCCGACGGTCACGCTTTCCACTTCGGCCTGTACATAGGTGTTGAGCTTGCTCTGTGCACCGGCGGTATCGGTGTGGGTGGCGGTGATGGTGTAACTGCCGGGCGGCATGCGCTTGCCATCGGCATCGGTACCGTCCCAGTTGAAGGACACCTCGCCGGCGGCATCGGCTGGCACGCTCAGCTGATCCACCTTCATGCCATTGGCATCGGTGATGTCGATGGTCACCGTGCCGGCGCCGGGTGCGGCAACGGTGCCGGTGGCGCCGCCTTCGGCTTCCAGTGACAGCTTGGTCGATGGCACCAGCACCTCATGGCCAACCAGGGCCGCGCCACGCAGGATCTGGTCGCTGGACATCGACTGCTGGAAACCCTTGACCGTGCTGTTGAGGTCGCTGATGCCCTGCACCGTGGACAGCTGCGCCATCTGCGCGACCATCTGGCTGTTGTCCATCGGCTTGAGCGGATCCTGGTGCTGCAGCTGGGTGGTCATCAGGCGCATGAAATCTGCCTGGTCCAGGGTGTCCTTCTTCTTTGTCGAGGCGGCGTTCGGCGCATTGAGGCCGAGCGAGCTGTAGAGATCGGTGTTGACGCCCGTACTCATGGCGGCGGTTTCCTTCAGTGGTGGGCTCAGCGGCCCATGGTCAGCGTGGCCAGGGCAAGTTCCTTGGCGGTACTGAGCATTTCCACGCCGGCCTGGTAATTGCGCGAGGTGGAGATCAGGTTGACCATCTGCGCCACCGGATCCACGTCCGGTGCGTAGACATAGCCATCGCCATCGGCCAGCGGATGATTGGGTTCGTAGCGTTTGATCGGCGGCGCGTCGCTCTGCACCACTTCCTTGACCTGCACGCCGGTCAGGTTGGGGTCGGTACGGCTGGTGACGGCCTGGAAGATGGGTTCCAGCGGCCGGTACACCGCATCCGGCGAGCCGGCCACGGAGTCGGCATTGGACAGGTTCGAGGCAATGGTGCTCATGCGCACCGACTGCGCCTTCAGCGCGGAGCCGGCGATATCGAAGATCGGCAGGTTACTCACGGCAGCGCCCCTTATTGGCCGGTGATCGCGGTGAGCATGCCGCGCACCTTGGATTCAACGAAGCTCAGCGACGCGCGGTATTCCAGCGCGGCGCGGCCGTAGGCGGCACGTTCGGCATCCGGATCAACGGTGTTGCCGTCCAGGCTGGGCTGGGCGGCCTCGCGGGTGATCTGGAACGGGTTGAGCCCGTCACCGCCAATGGCGAAATGCTGTTCGGCGGTGGTGGTCATCAAGCCGTTGCCGGCCGCGCCCTGGGCATGGCGCAGGGCCGCATCGAAGTCCAGATCACGGGCCTTGTAGCCGGGGGTGTCGACGTTGCTCAGGTTGCTGGCGATCAGCTTCATGCGCTGCTCGCGCAACGGCATGGCCTGGGCGTGGATGCCCAGGTAATCGGAAATCAGGTTGGCCATGTGGAACCTCCCACGGAACGTTGCCGGGGAAGTTGCAAGGCCTGTGCCAGACGGGTTGGCTAGAGAAGGGCTGAGCGTGGAGCAGAAGCCGAAGCCCCCTCATCCGCCCTTTGGGCACCTTCCCCCAAAAAGGGGGCTGCAGTCCCGCAAGCGGGGGAAGGGACTGGGTTTCCTGCCCGGTCTCCAAACTGGCACGTCACTGCCCCAACTTCCCCTACCCGGAAGAAGCGGGTCTCGAATGTCGGCCGAAGTAGCAATCTTTCAGCCGAGCCGGATGGCCACAGCGCCATTCCCTTCTCCCGCCTGCGGGACTGCAGCCCCCCTTTTTGGGGGAAGGTGCCCGAAGGGCGGATGAGGGGAAGCCTTTTGCTCTACAAACCCTTCAAACCAGGCTCAAGCGGCCGCAGCCACGTGCCGCAGCCGGGTCAGCACGAAGTCCGCCAGCTCATGCGGGCTGTACTTGGCCACGAATGCATTGGCGCCCACGCGCTCGACCATGGCGTTGTTGAACACGCCCGACAGGGAGGTGTGCAGCAGCACATACAGCCCGGCCAAACCCGCGTGGCGGCGGATTTCCGTCGTCAGCGTGTAGCCGTCCATCGCCGGCATCTCGATGTCCGAGATCACCATGGCATAGCGCTCTGCCGGGTTTTCGCCGGCGGCATGGATCTGCAGCAGGTGCTCCAGCGCCTGCTTGCCGTCGGAGAGCAGGGTGGCGGTGACGCCCAGTTGATCCAGCACACTGCGGATCTGCTGCCGCGCCACACGCGAGTCGTCCACCACCAGCACCTGCAACGGCGGCGCATCGGCGGGCAACGCCATGGACGGGTCCAGCACGGCTTCGCCGCGCAGCTGGGCGATGTCGGCCAGCACGCTCTCCACGTCGATCACCTGGATCAGCTCGCCCTGGAAACGTGTCACCGCGGTCAAGTACGTGGACTCGGCCCCCAGCTCCGGCGGCGGCTGGATGTCTTCCACCGCGATATTGACGATCCGCTCCACGCCACTGACCAGGAAACCCTGTACCGAGCGGTTGAACTCGGTGACCACCAGGTAGCCCGGCGAACGGTCGGCGTCCGGTTCGCGCTCCGGGTGGCCGATGGCCAGGCCCAGATCCAGCACCGGCACCGAGCGCCCGCGGACATCGGCCACGCCGGCAAACTGCGCAGGCAAGCCTGGCACCTGGAACAGCCCGGGCCGGCGCAGGACTTCCTGCACCTTGAATACATTCACGCCAAAAAGCTGACGGCCACCCAGGCGGAACAGCAGCAGAGCCAGGCGATTGTGGCCAGCCAGTCGCGTGCGCTGGTCGATGCGGTTGAGCAGGTCTTGTGACATGCAGCCTGTATCGGCGGGCAGGGCACGCAACTTGAGTGCCGCTGAATACCCGTTCTGGCACGACGCTTGCCTGTTCCTGGGCGTACTTCAATCGCCGGGAGGCTCTGCCCGCATGCGCCTGCTTCTATCTTTATGTCTGCTGTTGCCGCTTTCGGCCTGGGGCAGTGCATTTCAGCCGGTGGAAACCATCCGCCTGGCCGCCTTGTCCACGCTGGCGCCCGGCGAAGAGGGCGAGGCCGGGGTTGATGCCGGCTTGCGTCTGCCGGCCTGTCCGGCGCCGCTTCAGGCACGGGCCACCGCCAACACCACGGTCGAGGTGTCCTGCCCGCAGGGCAGCGGCTGGCGCCTGTTCGTGCCGGTGAAAGTCCGTCGTGAGCAACAGGTGCTGGTGCTCAACCGTGGCGTGGCCGCTGGAGAAACCCTCGGCCCGGCCGATATCGGTACCGTGAAGCGCGACACCGCACGCATCGCCGGGGCGGTGTTGTCGGCGCCGGAGGCGGCGGTGGGGCAGGTGGCCCGCCGCGCCCTGTCAGCGGGCAGCCTGCTCTCCGCGACCGACCTGGTGGCGCCGCGCATCGTGCGACGGGGTGACAATGTGGCCCTGGTGGCACGCCGCGGTGGCGTGGAGGTACGGGTCGCCGGGCGTGCACTGGGCGATGCCGGCGCCGGTGAGCGGGTGTCGGTGGAAAATCTGTCTTCACGCCGGGTGATGCAGGGTATAGCGGGGCCGGGCGGCGATGTGCTTGTCACCCGATAATTTCCGCTAAAGAAGTTCCGGCCACTGCCGTTATCGTTTTTGAACCGAATCAGGATTTCCGTCACATGAGCCAGAAAATCGACGGTGGAATCGCTGCCGCAGCGCAACTGCGCAGTGTTGCAGTCAACACCAAGCCAGCCCCGGCCGGCGAAGCCAAGACCCAGGCCGTGCAGTCCGTTGACAGCGTGCGCCTGACGGATGAGGCCACGCAGTTGCAGGCGATGCAGCGCGATCTGAGTGCGGCCCCGGCCATCGATGCCGCCCGCGTGCAGGCCGTTCGCGAAGCACTGGAAAATGGCAGCTACCGGATCGATCCGAACGCCATTGCATCGCGCATGCTGGATCTGGACCAGCAGCTGCGCGGATGAACCTCACCATGGGCGATCCGCTGCAGCAGTTGAGCGAAGCGCTGGAAGGCGAGCAGCGCGCCTTGGTGGAGCACGATGTTGCTGCGCTGGTCACCGCCACCGGCAGGAAGCTTGATGCCCTGCGTGAGCTGGAGCGGAACCCGCCGTTGCATGAAGCCGCACGCCTGAAGGAGCTTGCCGAGCGCAACCACGCCAACGGCGTGCTGTTGTCCCGGCGCCGCCGCGAGGTCAACTGGGCGCTGCGCCAGCTGGGCCGCAGCGAAGACGCCCCGGCCTACGATGCCAAGGGCCAGGCGCAGACGGTCCATGCGCGCCGCCCGCTCGCGGTGGCCTGAGCCCCGCTGCCTGCTGGCCGCCCCTGCTGCGGGGCGGCAACCCCGCTGCGCATCCGGCTATAGTGACGGCCCGTTCTCCCGCCGTGCCTGTTGCCGTGACCCAGACGACCCATTCCCCGCTTGTTTCCCTGCCGTCCCAGGCCGCGCTGCGTGCACTCGGTGAACAGGTAAGACACGGCATGCTGGTGTTCAACGGCAAGTTCGAGGTCAGCATTGCCAACCGGCTGGTGCGGGAGCTGTTTGGTGTCGATGAGCAGGGCAGTGCAGCGCTCGGCCGCGAGCTGGAAGCCCTGCTGCCCCCGTATGCATTGGCGCAGTCGCGGGAAACCGGCACCTGGAGCGGCAGCCTGCCGATCGGCGAGCGGGTGATCACCGTTCACCTGCATCACCATGCCGAAGCCGGTAGCGAAGCCTTTCTTGCGCTGTTCCAGCACATCGAAGGGCCGGAGGATTACGAACGCGAGCTGCAGCAACGGCATGCCGAACTCCGCCAGGCCTACCTGCGTTTGAATGGCGCCCAGGAAAAGCTGCTGCAGTCGGAGAAAATGGCCTCCATCGGCCAGCTGGCCGCCGGCGTTGCCCATGAGATCAACAACCCCATCGGCTACGTGCATTCCAACCTGGGCAGCTTGCAGGAATACCTGCGCAGCCTGTTCACGGTGATTGAATCCTACGAGCGTGCCCTGCGTGCGCCGGACCCCAAGGCGCTGATCGACGAGATCGACGACATCCGCAACCGCCTGGATATCGACTTCATCAGCCGTGACCTGCCGCAGTTGATGGCCGAATCGCGCGAAGGCATCGAGCGGGTCACCCGCATCGTGCGTGACCTGAAGGATTTCTCGTACTCCGGCCGCGACGAGTCCTGGAAGCTGGTGGATCTGCATGCCGGCCTTGAATCGACCATCAACATCATCTGGAACGAGCTCAAGTACAAGGTGACGCTGGAACGCCGTTACGGCGAACTGCCGATGATCGAGTGCCTGCCGTCGGAGTTGAACCAGGTCTACATGAACCTGCTGCTCAATGCCGGCCACGCCATTGCCGAGCGCGGCAACATCGTGGTCAGTACCGGCGTGGAGGGGGATGAAGTGTGGGTGGAGTTCCAGGACGACGGCGCCGGTATTTCGGCGGACCTGCGGCAACGCATCTTCGACCCGTTCTTCACCACCAAGCCGGTCGGCAGTGGCACCGGCCTTGGCCTGTCGATCTCCTACGGCATCATCAACAAGCACCACGGCCGCATCGACCTGCAGAGCACGGTGGGCGAGGGCTCGCGCTTCCGCGTGGTGCTGCCGATCCGCCAGCCGAAGTAGGAGCGGCTTCAGCCGCGAAGCCACCGCGCTTTCCGGCAGGAAACAACGTCAAGCATCCGTCGGCGGGGAGTACAGCTTCGCTGCGTCCCTTGCCAACGGCTGCTTCTATGCCGGAACCCCGCCGCGCTTCTCGTCATGGGTGCGGAATGCCTGGCGGATGTGCTCGCGCAGTTCGTCGTCGTTCCACGGCTTGGTCAGGAAACGATAGATCGCGCCACGGTTGATCGCGTCGGTAACGGTATTCAGATCCGTGTAGCCGGACAGCACCAGGCGGATCGTGTCCGGGTACAGCATCTTCACCCGGCCCAGAAATTCGGTGCCGCTCATGTCGCTCATGCGCTGGTCGGAAAGGATTACCTGCACGTCGTTGATCGCCAGCAGATCGAAGGCGTCACGCACGTTGCCAGCGGCCAGAATCCGGTAGCCGTCGCGGCGGAACAGGCGCACCAGCGAGCGCAGCACGTTTTCCTCGTCGTCGAGCAGCAGCAGGGTGCGGTCCGGGCGCGTTTCGGCAAAGGCCTCCGGGCGCAGATAGCGCCGGCGCAAGGTCATGCCGGCGGCATCGGCCGACATCGGCTCACCGAACAGATAGCCCTGGAACACGTCGCAGTCGTTGCGGCGCAGGAAGCCCAGTTGCGCCTGCGATTCCACGCCGTTGGCAATCACGGTCATGCCCAGCTGGTGGCCCATGGCGATGATGGCGCGGCTGATGGCCGCCTCGCGGTTTGCAGCCGGCGCGCTCTTGATGAAACTGCGGTCGATCTTGAGCTTGTCCACCGGATAGCGCACCAGCGCACTCAGGCTGGAATCGCCCGTACCGAAGTTGTCCAGGCTCAGGCTGATGCCCTCGTTGCGCAGGTTGGCCAGGGTTTCGTGGACAAAGTTCACGTTGTTGGTGAGCGCGCTTTCATTGATTTCCAGCGTCAGCATGCGCGGCGGCACGCCGATGGACTGCAGCGCGGCCATCACCTCGGTGAAGAAGTTGGGCCGCAGCAGCTGCAGCGTGGACACGTTGACCGAAACGTTGAAGTCCTCAAAGCCCTGGTCGCGCCAGGTGCGTGCCTGGCGCAATGACTGCTCCAGCACCCAGCCGCCAATCTGCACGATGATGCCCAGCCGCTCGGCGGTACGCATGAAACGCTCCGGCACCAGCATGCCCAGCGTGGGGGATTGCCAGCGCAGCAGTGCTTCCATGCCCACGACATGGCCATCGCGCGCACTGACCAGGGGTTGGTAGCGCAGGCGCAGCTCACCGTTGTCGATGGCATCCACCAGTTGCCGCGAGATGATGCTTTCGCTGTGTGCACTGCTGGGTTTGTGCAGCACATGCACATGCACGTTGTTGCCGCCTTCGCGGCTGGCCTGGTGCAGTGCGTCCTCGGCCAGGTCAAGCAGGCCCGTTGCGGTGGTGCTGTGTTCCGGGCACAGGCTCACGCCGATCTTGCCGGTGAGGAACAGGGTGTACGGCAGTACCGACAATGGCAGTTCAATCTGCCGGCGGATATGTTCGGCAACCTGCTCCGGCGAGGTGTCGCTGCCGCGTTCGATGGCCAGCAGGAATTCGTCACTGCCATGCCGCCACAACCGCCCACGCCCGGCGAGGAACTCGCGCAGGCGCTCGGCAATCAGCACCAGCGCCTGGTCGCCGACTTCGGCACTCATGTTCTCGTTGACCGAAGCGAAGTGGTCGATGTCCAGATGCAACAGCATCAGCGACGGGCCGTGGCGGTTGGCCGCCTCCACCATCGTCATCAGCTCTGGATTGCCGGCGCCCAGGCGTACCGGCCGGATTTCGGCGCGATCAGGGCGGGGCGGGGGACTGGGGCTCCACATATGAACGTTGTCCTGGATGTTCCGTCAGCGAACGCGGGTATAGGGAAGACGTAGATTGATGCAGGTGCCCTCGCCGGGGGCGGTTTCAATCTGCAGGCTGCCGCCTGCGCTCTGGGCGCGCTCACGCATCACGATCATGCCCAACCCGCGTGGTGCCGTCGGGTCGAAGCCTTCGCCGTCATCCACGACCTGCAGCAGCAATTCACCTTCGCGGCCATCGCGCAGCAGCAGCGACACCTGGCTGGCGCGGGCGTGGCGCAGCGCGTTGGTCAGTCCTTCCTGCGCAATGCGGAAGCACGCCTGCTCCACCTCGTTGCCGGGGCGGTGGGCGAGGGTGTCCACATTGAGCAGCAGCTCGACCGAGGTCGAGCGGAACAGCATGTTGGCTTGCCAGCGCAGTGCCGCTTCCAGCCCCAGTGCGTCCAGTTGCGGTGGCCGCAGCAGCATGGACAGGTTGCGCAGCTTGACGACGGTACAGTCGGCGAGCTCGATGATCTGGTCGATGTCTTCCCGCCTGCGGGCCGTGTTTTCCTCGTCCCGTGCAGCACCGGCAGCCAGCTTCATCGCAGTGATGGCCTGGCCGATGTCGTCATGCAGGTCGCGCGAGATGGAGCGGCGTTCGTCCTCCTGCAACGAGAACAGCCGGCCGGCCATGGCCTGCAGTTCGGCGTTGCTGGCGGCCAGCGCATTGCGGCCGTGCTCCAGCTCGCTCAGGTCATGAATCACGAACAGCCTGCACGGCTGCCCTTCATGCACGATGGGGTGGGAACTGACAGAAGCATTGAAGGCACTGCCGTCGGCACGCTTCAACTGTATCTGCGCCGTTGCAGGCGGCTGGGCAACGTCACTGCCGCTGAAGGTGGCGAACAGGAAGCGACCAATGTCGGCCAGCTCCGGCATCTGCAGCATGTTGGCTGCTGCTGCGTTGGCGTAATGCACCGTGTCCGGGCTGGCGATGACCAGGCCGTCGGGCAGGGCAGCGCCAAGCTGGTCGAGCAAGGGCGGTGCGCCATGGCTGTCACGCGTTGCCTTGATGTGCGGCCCCTTTCTGCGATGCAGGTAAACCAGAGTGGCCGCCAGGAGCAATGCGATGCTGATCACACTCCAGGTCATGGCGACACCCCAACGTTTTCTCCCGAAAGTGTCATTTCTGCAGTGCCGGACATTCCTGCCGATCCCGTTGCCTGCTGCCGGTGACCGCATGCAGCCCGGGCGACAGCGCTGAAAAGCCGTGCGCGGGACGTATGTTGGCCGGGCCGGCATCCATCCATGCAAGGGGGATCGTGGTTAACAAAGTGCCATCTTAACGACTTGTGCGAGGCCGGACGATGGAATGCTCAATTCTGGGCGACACATGCCGTTATCGGTTTAGTCCCCGGTTTGTCGGGTATGGAGATAGAGCGCGTGGATCGCGGCGTAATTGCAAGCCTGCTCAGCCATCCACTGGATGCAGCCCTTGTGCTGCTCGATACGGAAGGCCACCCCCTGGCAGCCAATGTGGCCGCCAGGGAGCTTGGCCTGCCCGGACGCCTGTCACGTTATTCCGGCCCCCTGTCGGATACGCGCCAGCAGGCAGCGATGCAAGGGCCCGTGGCCTGTCCGCTGCCAGGCAGCGACGCATCGCAACCCGGCTGGCTGAGCCGTTTGCAGGCACCGTCCGGCACCCCGTTGGGGTACCTCTATTCGCTGACCAGCGACGTTGCCGCTGCCAACATGCTTTGCCGTATGGCCACGCAGGCAGCCGGTCACGGGCTTTGGGACTGGGACATGGTCGCCGACCGTATCCGCCTTTTCTGCCCGGACGCCGAGCAGGCGCCCACGGCGACAGGCCTGCTCGAACACGTCCATCCTGATGAGCAGGCGCAGGTCAGGCAGGCCTTGGCTGCCCACCTGCAAGATCCGCAGATACCGTTCGCCTGCCAGTTTCGTCTGGGCGATGCACATGGTCGCTGGCGCTGGGTGATCGACAAAGGCAGTGTGATCACCCGCGGCGCCGATGGCACGCCATTGCGCATGGTCGGCACGCGCACGGAGTTGCCATCCCACCGGCCACTGGAAGAAGAATTCCGCTCGCAACTGGCCTTGCTGCAGCGGGCCCAGCAGGCTGCCGGCATGGGCAGTTGGACGTGGGACTGCCGGCAACACCGGATGCATTGGTCAGCCGAGGTTGCTGCCGCCGTCGGCTGGGATGGCGACGCCTTGCCCAGCGGTCGGCAATGGCTGCGACAGGTACCGGCCGAGGCCCGCCAGCATCTGCTCGTCAGCTGGCGCCGCCTGCTGGTTGACCCGCAGCCCCAGTGTTTTGAATTGGCCTGGGGCCTGGACCCGTTGCTCCAGCAGCAGCTGCGGGTGTGGGTGGAACCCGAGTGCGATGCCAATGGCAGGCTGCTGCGTGTGATCGGCCAGGTTCAGAACATCAGCGGCCAACGCCGCACGGATGCGCTCATCCGCTGGCGCACCGAATTGTTGAACCGCGTATCGGCACTGGGCCGCATCGGCGGCTGTGAAATCGAGGTCGAAACGCGCGGCATGCAGTGGACCGAGGAGTGCTACCGCATTCACGGCCTGCGCAAGGCGCCGATCACCTTGGACGAAGCACTGGCGCTGTACACCCCGGATTCGCGCGACAGCTTTGAAGCGGCGTTGCAGCGCATCGTTGATGGCGGTTTGCCGGAGCAGTTGGACCTGTGTTTCTACCGGCCGTCCGGGCAGCGCATCTGGGTGCAGGTGCTGATCGAACTGGACCAGCGCGAAGGCTTGCCGGAGCGGCATGTCGTACTGTTCCGTGACATCACGCGCGAACGCGAGGCGGACGAGCGGATGGAATTGCTCGCCCATTACGACCTGCTCACCGGCCTGCCCAATCGCATGCTGCTGCGGGAGCAGGCCTCGGAAGCAATTCTGGAAGCGCGTGACCGTGGTGCGATCCTGGCCATGTTGTTTGTCGATCTGGATGGTTTCAAGGCCATCAACGACACCTATGGCCACGCCACCGGCGACATCCTGCTGAAGTCCGCTGCATCACGCCTGCATCAAAACCTGCGAAACGCGGACCTGTTTGGCCGCTTCAATGGTGATGAATTCATCGTTGTGCTGCGCAACCTGGTGGAACCGGAAGACGCCGGCCATGTCGCCCGCAAGTTGATCGCCTCGCTGGCCGAGCCCCTCTACCGTGAGGACGTCACTCTCAAGGTGGGAGCCAGCGTCGGCATTGCATTGATGGATGAAAGCCGCAGCGATTTCGACAGCCTGCTGCGCGCGGCCGATGCCGCCATGCACGCGGCCAAGGAAGCCGGCCGCAATACCTACCAGTACTACAGCCAGGACGCGCTGGCCCGGACGCAACGGCGTCTGGATATAGAACATGCCTTGAACGGCGCCATCGATCGCGATGAGTTCAGTCTCGTCTACCAGCCGCTGGTACATGCCACCGGCGACCAGCCACCGTCCATCGAGGCGCTGCTGCGCTGGGACAGTGCACGGCTAGGGTCATGCAGCCCGGCGGAGTTCATCCCCATTGCCGAGAAATGCGGCGAGATCATCCGCATCGGTGACTGGGTGCTGGACGAGGTGTGCCGGCAGGCGCGGGTGTGGCAACAGGCCGGGCTGGTGTTTGATCGCGTTGCGGTGAATGTGTCCGCGTTGCAGCTGCGCGAGCGCGGCTTCGCCGAGCGCGTCATTGCCCTGTGCAACCGGCACGGATGGTCGCCGGAGCGGTTGGAGCTGGAGCTCACCGAATCGGCGCTGATCCGCGATACCGATGCACTGCGGCAGTGTTTCGAGGTGTTCGAGCGGCACGGCGTGCCGCTGGCGGTGGACGATTTCGGCACCGGGTTTTCCAACCTGCACTATCTCAACCGCTTTCCGGTGCAGCGCCTGAAGATCGACCGAAGTTTCGTCCAGGGAATGCTGCACGACACCGGCACCGCGGAAGTAACGCAGGCCATCGTGCACCTGGGGCACGCACTGGGCATGCGAGTGGTGGCTGAAGGCGTGGAAACACCTGCCGAAGCCTCCATGTTGCAACGTCAGGGCTGTGATGAGCTGCAGGGCTATCTGTTCTCTCACCCGCTGCGTCCCCGTGAAATGGTGCAATGGCTGCGCAGCAGCCAGAGCAGCCCGCCGGCCGCGCATCTACTGATGCCGACTGCACAGGCGACGGCATTGCTGTGAGCGGTGCGTCGGCCGGGGCAATCCCCGGTACCGGCGTGCATCGTATTTCAGATGAAGAATGCCGGGATCACATTCCAGCTCACGCCGCTGCAAGTGACTGTGGAAGACGTCCTGGTTCCGGTGCCGGCGCCCGGGTGAATCCCGCACGTCCCTGAGTTCTTTAACGTACAGTTCGTCGCATGCCCGCAGATGGGAAGACGGTGACGGAATGCATCGCGCTCCGCATTCTCCACGCGCCCGCAGCACTGGCGGGCATGTGCGTGTCAGGCTGAAGTGATCTGTCCTGGGTTGTTGCCGGAGATGCATCGGCACGTGTGCCGCAGCGGTGCCAGTCACTTGCAGTCCGCGCCTGGCAATGGATCACCCTGCAGGCTGAAGAGACCGCCGCAACCATGAGGCCACAAGGCTCTTCCGCAGGGAGCAGCTCAATGGCTCATTGCTGATTTCATGCAGAAGGCACTAGCATCACTGACGCTCGCCATTGCCGGTGTGCCGCTGTCGCCGGAAGTGCTTTACCGCGCCGACAAGTCCCAGTCGATGCTGCTCATCAGCCAATCCGGCGCTTCGGCCGGCGGCACGGATTGCGCACGCAGCAGTGCGATCTCCCTGTGCAGGGCATCCTCAAGCGCGATCAGCTGCTGTTGGCGTGCCGGCGCCATTGTGGCTGGCGCCGAGGCAGTGGCCGGTGCATGAAAAGAGGCCTCGGGTTCGGCTGATTGCCCGGCCTTGGTCGATAACGTCATGGTGATCCGGGCTGGATGCATGACAAAGCCCCGGTCATGCGCCGGGGCTTTGCGGGAAAACAGGGCAGGGGGCTATCAGAACAGCTCCACGGTGCCGGCGCCCATGCTCTGCTGCGTCACCGGCTTGTGCGGTGGGCGCTCCCACTCACTGCGCATCTCGCGCAGGCGGGTGCCGGTGCGCTGCAGCGCGGTGACCATTTCCCCGTCGAGTACGCCGCCGTTACGCTGCAACAACTCCTGCAACGCGACAGCTTCGCGGTTGATGGCGCCCAGACGGTCCAGATGGGTGTGCACGCCGCCCAGGGCCTGGGTGGCGATGTCCTCGAACTGCAGGGCACGCACGGCTTCGGCAACGCTGCCATCGATGGCGCGGCCGCATTCGGAAATCTCGCGCATGCCTTCGCCCAGCGAGGCATTGATGGCGGCAACGTTGTCCAGCATCGCGGCCGCTTCCTGGCGTGCTTCACGCGAGCGGTCCATGTCGCGCGAGGCCATGTGCGTAACGGTTTCGCGAACCTTGGCGATGGCGTCCTTGGAGCTGTGCGCCAGCTTGCGGATCTGCTCGTTGAACGTGGTGGAACGCTCGGACAGGTTGCGCACCTCGTCGGCGACCACCGCAAAACCACGGCCGGCTTCACCGGCACGTGCAGCTTCGATGGCGGCATTGAGGGCGAGCAGGTTGGTCTGGTCGGCAATGGACTTCACGTCTTCCAGCAGCGCGAAGATGCCGTCCAGGTGCTGCGCCATCTGGTCGATGTGCTGCACGGTGTTGGAGCTCTGGCCGCTGACCTGCTCCAGCGCTTCCACCAGTTGTTCCATCTGGTGGCTGGCGTGCTGGGCGAAGCGGGCAACGTCCAGGCCGGCGCTGCCGTCTTCCCCGGCGCGGTCAACAATGCGGGCCAGCGCCTGGCTCTGCTGGCGCGAGCGGCGGTTCATGGCATCGAAACTGCCGCCCAGGCCGGCGACCGCCTGGCGGATCAACTCCCGGGCGCGCTCGATCTCGCTGCGCGAGCCGTCGATTTCATTGCTGACGAAATTGCGCAGTTCGTTGAGCAACTGGTCCTGCTCACGCAGCACCTTGGCGTGCTCGGGTGAGCGCTGCGCCTGCGCGTTTACGCTCCACCAGGCAAACACCAGCCAGCTGAGCACCATGGTGGTCAGGATCGCCCAGACGGCGGCCGAAGGCCATGCAAGTGCGGCAGCGAGTGGCAGCAGAAAAGTGAGGGCCAACGGTGCGGCCAGGCGGATTGCAATACGTGAGTACATGGACGTTCTCGGGAGAGTCACGAGTGCAGTATCGGCCGGTGGGCAGGCCTCTTTAGCACCGCGATCACAATCCGTGAACGTTCACCGCAGCCCTCGTCCACAACCGGGCTGCGGTGCGAAAGAACTCAGCGCAGGCGCCTTTCGATTGCTTCGAGCATGGCTTTGCGCGAGAACAGGAAATCCATGTAACTGCCGCCCAGCTGCCGCCAGAGCACCGCTGAACGTACTGCGGCCAGCAGCAGCGCACGGATTTCCGCAACCACTGCGGCCTGGCCCAGGTAATGCGGGTTGCCCTGCACCATGATCTTCGGCTTGAGCTGGCTGATGGTGTCCGCGTACAGGCTGCCCAGCGCGGTCAGGACGTCCGGGTGGCTGCTGTCGCCCAGCTCCTGCGTGCGTACGGCGGCACGTTCAATGCCGGCGGTGACCTTGTCCACGGTGGCGTCTTCGCGCACGAAACGGCGTTCCAGCTGCATCACCGACAACGCCAGGCGCGGCAGCAGGTCATCCTTGCCCTGGTTGCGGAAGTAATCACGCAGCAGGCGCAGGCCGGCATCGACCTGGTTTGGGCTGCCGTAGACCGCAGCCGGTGATGCCGCGTCGATGCGCATCACGCTGTCCATCGCGGTACGCACGATGGCGTTCTCCGAATGGCCGGTTTCAGCGATGCGACGCACCTGCTGCAATGCCTGGGCAATGCCGGCCAGGGCAAGGACGCGGTCATCGATGGAAAAGCTCATGGGTTACCTCTCAAGGGGAAGCGGAAGCGCCCAGACGGCGCTCCAAAGGGGCATCGGTCGCAGTGATCACCGCGCCGCCCAGGCACTGTGCACCGTCGTACAACACCAGCGACTGGCCGGGCGTGACTGCACGTTGCGGGCGGTGGAAGCGCACGTCCAGGGTGCCGTCATCGCGCACCTGCACGCTGCACGGTTCATCCGGCTGGCGGTAGCGGGTCTGCGCGGTGCATTCAAACTGGCGCGAGGGCGGAGCGCCGGCAATCCAGTGCATGGTTTCGCTGCGCAGCCAGTTGGACTGCAGCCACGGGCTGTCATGGCCCTGGTCGACGTAAAGGATGTTGCGTTCCACATCCTTGCCAACCACAAACCACGGCGCGGCCGGACGTCCGCGCACGCCGCCGATGTTCAGGCCCTCGCGCTGCCCCAGGGTGAAATAGAACACGCCCGGGTGACGGGCAATGAACTGCCCCTGCGGATCGTGGATTTCGCCTTCGCGTGCGGGCAGGTACTGGCCGAGGAACTCGCGGAAATCGCGCTCGCCGATGAAGCAGATGCCGGTGGAATCCTTCTTGGCGTGGGTGGGCAGGGCGGCATCGCGGGCGATGCGGCGCAGCTCGCTCTTTTCCAGGTGGCCGATCGGAAACAGGGTTGCTGCCAACTGGTCCTGGCCCAGCTGGTGCAGGAAATAGCTTTGGTCCTTGCCGCGGTCCGCACCGCGCAGCAGCTGCCAATGGCCGCCGGATTTGACCACCTGCGCGTAATGGCCGGTGGCGATGCGCTCGGCGCCCAGTTCGCGGGCAGCATCCAGGAAGTGCTTGAACTTGACCTCGCGGTTGCACAGCACGTCCGGGTTGGGCGTGCGGCCGGCCGCGTACTCGGCCAGGAAGTGCTCGAACACGCCTTGCCAGTATTCGGTGGAAAAATCGCGGAAATGGAAGGGGATGCCCAGCCGGCCGCACACCGCCACCGCATCGCGACGGTCGTCCTCGGCCCGGCAATGGCCGCTGCCGTCGTCAGCCCAGTTCTGCATGAACAGGCCGGCGACATCCAGCCCCTGCTGGACCAGGGCAAGGGCGGCAACGGACGAATCCACGCCACCGGACACACCAACAATCACGCCGGGGCTGCTCACAGCACCTGCCTCACGATCGACAAGGGGTGGCGCTGGCCGGCAAGCCAGTCCGATGCGGTTTGCCACACCAGCGGGCTGCGCAACCGCGCCATGTCGGCCTGCAACTGTGCCGGCGTCAGCCACAGCGCCTGCACGATGCCTGCGTCCAGCGGTTGCTCCGGATGGTGCCGCAGCGGCTCGGCGGCGAAGGCAAAGCGCAGGAACGGCGTGCCGTCGCCGGCCGTCCACTGGTAGGTGCCGATGAAGCCGGTCAGGTGTACGTCCCAGCCGGTCTCCTCGCGGGTTTCGCGTACAGCGGCCTCAAGCAGGCTTTCGTCCGGCTCCAGATGACCGGCCGGCTGGTTCAATACCCGCCGGCCGTTCTTTTCCTCTTCCACCAGCAGCAACTGCCCGGCGCGGGACACCACGGTGGCCACGGTGACCCGTGGCGCCCATCGCTGGGTCTGCAAAGCATTCACGCTCAGTAATCGTCCTTCTTGGTCAGCTCCAGCTCGATGGCATCGGCACTGCGGGACGCAGCATCAATGGCATCGGAAAGCTGCTCGGCGGTGGCGTCGGCATCGATCTTGACCACGAACATGGCCAGATCTTCCTGCTTCACCCAGCTGCCCATCTTGGCCTCGTTGGAGTCTTCCAGCAGGCGGTTGGCAACAGCGGCCGGGAACTGCGGGCTGGGGGACTTGTAGCCCGGTGACCAGATTTCCCGGACGTGGTGGCTGCCGTAGGTCTCCACGTTGGAGCGGACGAACACCATCTGGGTGCGGCCGCCCTCCAGTTCAAACACCAGACGATAGTCGCCGTCTTCGTCGACTTCGTACTTGTACTCCAGCGTATCGAGCAGACGGCCGGTGGCGCGGTCCGGCTCGGCAGCCAGTGCGTTGCCTGCCGCGCCGACCATGACAGCGGCCATTGCGATACTTGCCAGATACTTCTTCATGCGATCCCCATCAGTGGTTGTTTGACCTGCAAATTGTGCGGGGCCGAGGGGGGCTGCGTCCATTGGCAAGCGGGCAGGGCAAGCGGAACCGCTATAATCGGCGGATGCCTTCAACGCCCCAACATGAAAATGACCATGGCCTGCTGGTCGCCCCCGGCAAGCCCGAGATCGCGCCGCCGCCGCAGTACCAGGTGATGTTGCTCAACGACGACTACACACCCATGGACTTCGTGGTGACGGTGTTGCAGAACTTTTTCTCGATGGACATGGACCAGGCCACCCAGGTGATGCTGCACGTCCATACCCGCGGGCGCGGCATCTGCGGCGTTTACAGCCGTGAAGTGGCTGAAACCAAGGTCGCCCTGGTCAATGAATTCTCGCGGATGAACCAACATCCGCTGTTGTGCACGATGGAGCGGGCCTGAGCACCCGGCCCGCCGTCGCGCGGGCCAACTGTCTGCTGCCGGGTGTGCCCGGGCGCGAACCGCACGCCGGTTCCAGTCCCGGCAGTTGCATCCACAAGACGCTTCGGATTGGGAAACTGCATTCCGCGCGGGCGGCCAATTTTCGGCCATTGCCACGCAGCGACGGGCTTTTTGCGGCCCCAAAACTGAATGCCGGATTCACAGCGGCCCCGGTTTGCCGTTTTTTTCTGACGCGGCGTGTACATCCGCGTCGCTAGGGTGCTGGAAAACCCGAGGCTAGGCCGCATATTGTCTCCAACCGGAACCGGAGTGCCCCATGTTCAGTAAAGACCTCGAGCAGACCATTGGTCAGTGCTACAAGCGCGCCCGGGAATCCCGCCATGAATACATGACGGTTGAACATCTGTTGTTGGCCCTGCTTGAAAACGCATCGGCCCAGGCTGTCCTGAAAGCCTCGGGCGCCGACCTTGAGCGCCTGCGCGCCGAGCTGGAAAAGGCGATCAACGCCTCGGTGTCGATCCTGGCCGAAGACGATGGCCGCGATACCCAGCCCACCCTGGGCTTCCAGCGGGTGCTGCAGCGCGCCGTCTACCATGTGCAGTCCTCCGGCAAGAAGGAGGTCACTGGCGCCAACGTGCTGGTGGCGATCTTCGGCGAAAAGGAATCGCACGCGGTCTATTACCTCAACCAGCAGGACGTGACCCGCCTGGACGTGGTCAATTACCTGTCCCACGGCGTGGCCAAGGGCGGCGAAGATGCCGATTCCTCCGCCTCGCTGGACGGCGAAAGCCGCGTGGAAGGAGGCGAGGGCGAATCCAAGGGCGATTCCCTGGCCGAATTTGCCAGCAATCTCAACGAGCAGGCCAAGGCCGGGCGGATTGACCCGCTGGTCGGCCGCCGCGACGAGATTGAACGCACCATCCAGGTGCTGTGCCGCCGCCGCAAGAACAACCCGCTGTACGTGGGTGAGGCCGGCGTGGGCAAGACCGCCATTGCCGAAGGCCTGGCCAAGCGCATTGTCGATGGCGAAGTGCCGGACGTGCTGGCCGATGCGGTGATCTATTCGCTGGACCTGGGTGCGCTGGTTGCCGGCACCAAGTACCGCGGTGATTTCGAGAAGCGCCTGAAGGGCGTGATCACCGCGCTGAAGAAGATCCCCAACGCCGTGCTGTTCATCGATGAGATCCACACCATCATCGGTGCCGGTTCCGCATCGGGCGGCACCATGGACGCTTCCAACCTGATCAAGCCGGCACTGGCTTCCGGCGAGCTGCGCTGCATTGGCTCGACCACGTTCCAGGAATACCGTGGCATTTTCGAGAAGGACCGTGCGCTGGCGCGCCGGTTCCAGAAAATCGACATCGTCGAGCCGACGGTGGGCGAGGCCTACGAGATCCTCAAGGGCCTGCGTCCCAAGTACGAGGCGCACCACAACGTGACCTACGGCGATGACGCGCTGCAGGCAGCGGTGGACCTGTCGGTCAAGCACATCGGCGACCGCCTGTTGCCGGACAAGGCCATCGACGTGATCGACGAGGCCGGCGCGCGCCAGCAGCTGCTGCCCGAGGGCCAGCGCAAGACGCATATCGACATCGAGGAAATCGAAACCATCGTCGCCAAGATGGCGCGGATTCCGGCCAAGCAGGTCACCGCCACCGACAAGGACGTGCTCAAGCACCTGGAGCGTAACCTGAAGATGGTGATCTTTGGCCAGGACCCGGCCATCGACAGCCTGGCTTCGGCCATCAAACTGTCGCGTTCGGGGCTGGGCAACCCGGAGAAGCCGATCGGCAACTTCCTGTTTGCCGGCCCCACCGGCGTGGGCAAGACCGAGGTTACCCGCCAGCTGGCACTGCAACTGGGCATCGAGCTGGTTCGCTTCGACATGAGCGAGTACATGGAGCCGCATTCGGTCAGCCGTTTGATCGGCGCGCCTCCGGGCTATGTCGGCTTTGACCAGGGCGGGCTGCTGACCGAGAAAATCGTCAAGACGCCGCACTGCGTGCTGCTGCTGGACGAGGTGGAAAAAGCGCACCCGGACATCTTCAACATCCTGTTGCAGGTCATGGACCGCGGCATTCTCACCGACACCAACGGCCGCGAAGCCAACTTCAAGAACGTGATCCTGGTGATGACCACCAACGCCGGTGCCGCCCAGGCCGCACGTCGTTCAATCGGCTTCACCAAGCAGGACCACGCCACCGATGCGATGGAGGTCATCCGCAAGAGCTTCACGCCGGAGTTCCGCAACCGCCTGGATGCGGTGGTGCAGTTCCAGCCGCTGGGCTTCGAGCACATCCTGCGGGTGGTGGACAAGTTCCTGATCGAGCTGGAGATGCTGCTGCAGGACAAGCATGTCTCGCTGTCGGCCACGCCGGCCGCACGCGACTGGCTGGCACAGCATGGTTTCGATCCGGAAATGGGCGCCCGCCCGATGAGCCGCGTGATCCAGGACAAGATCAAGCGCCCGCTGGCCGACGAGCTGCTGTTCGGCAAGCTGGTGGACGGCGGCAAGGTCAGCATCGACGTGCGCGACGGCGAGTTGATCGTCGAAACCCAGGCCGAACCGGAGCACCTGCTGCCGGCCACCGTCGAATAAGCCAAGTCAGGCAGCCCCGCGCCACGCAAATCGTGGCGCGGGGCTTTTTTGTAGTGCCGAGCCATGCTCGGCATTGGGGATTTATCGGCAAGGCCCCTGCCGAGCATGGCTCGGCACTACAGG
>NZ_JBRRDL010000040.1:0-35164 GCF_056759635.1 Stenotrophomonas sp. STEN056 | reverse complement strand
GTAACGATCTGACTCTCAGTGAATTTGCTCTTGCGCATCGGGGGGCTCCTTGGGGCTAGTTTGCCCGGAGACCTCTAAAAATGCCTGGATCAAGTTTACGGGACGGCGACAAGCTTCCCGTTGTTCCTCAAAGAATGTGAGTTCCGCTTCAACTGCGGAACCCACAAACAACAACTCAAGACGCTGAAGGAGTGGGCTGGAATCCAGCCTTATCTACGACAGCCCCAAAGGAAATACGTATGGCGACACGATCTGTCGCTATGGCTTCCCATCATTCCCCCAACGCAGCCAATCCGGCTGCCTTCAAAAGGGTGCTCTGATGGAAGCTCTGGCAGTCCTGTTTTTCCTGTTCAACCTGTTTGTCATCCTGCCGCTGCAGGTCTATGCCTTCATCCGCGGCATCAACGTGCAGCGCTACAACCTTGGCATTGCCAAGGGACGCCGCTACAAGCAGGGCTTCTGGTGGCGACAGGCGGTGGCGCTGGCACGCTCGCGAAAGGCCGGTGGCGTCAACTTCGTTGTCACCGCCGTGCTGGCTGCTATTGGTCTGGTATTGGCTTTCTCCATCAACGCCTGGCTGCAAGTTGGACTTTGCAGTTACATCCTGGTCAACGCTTTGGTCGCGTCCAGCTTCTTCGCCACACAGCTACCGATCCTCGACGCCGAGTCGGCGGCTGCACCCTGTGACAGAGCTGTCAGCACACCGGAGGCGACGCCTTGATCTGCGCTACTCGTGTCATTGGTGCCTGCAGCCTGCTGCTGGTGCTCAGCGGCTGCAGCGGCGCACCGGAGTGCAGCAGCAGCGACAGTCGGCATCTACTCGGCGACATCATTGAGGAAGCTTTCGAAAAGTCCGCCTACGGCAAGGAACTGCGGCCGCTGGTCGAATATCGACTGCGCAGCATCCAGACCTTGGGATACGACAAGGATGTCGACCGTTATGAATGTGCCGCGACGCTGGAAATTAGCCTGATCGGCAGCGACGCAAAGCTTGTGGAGCAGGACATCGAATACGACGTCTATCTCATCCAGGATGATGAGGCAGATTTTGAAATCAGTTTCGATGATGGCATAGACACAGCCATCAACAGTGCAGCGCTGCGTAAGACCATGGGCTGGCGCTGATCAAATCCCGAGAATCCCCCTCGCCTGCCTCGGCGCAGACAGGAGCTTTCAATGGCTATTCCCAGCCCACCGATCACTTTCTATTGCCGCAACTGCGATTGGAAGAAGTCACTGCCGATGCAGATTGGCGACTGCCGGCTTCCAGGGCTCAGCCGCTTCCCGTCCTGCCCAAACTGTGGGCGCGAAGATACGGTGGAAGAACGGCGTGCCGGATTGCTTGAGATCGTGGCAGCTCATCTTTCTCAAAACACCCGCAGCCGCTGATGCTTCTCAATGCAGGCGACATGGGTTGTCGCTTGCAGACCTCACCATTGGCTCAACCCTGGGTGTTTTCAGCACCCGGCCTTTCAAACAAGGAGACAGACATGTTCAAGATCGTGGGTAGCGTCGTTGTGTACGGATTCGCACTTTTGGGCCTGGCCGCATACCTGGACAAGGCGCATGGTGATGGGCGCTTGTTTGCAGACGACTGAAGACGAGCCGTGGCGATGTGAACCTGCCCTCACCCCCAACCCCTCTCCCGCATGCGGGAGAGGGGCATCTGGTCTCGTTTTCTTTGTTAGCCCAACGGCTCATCCGACAGATACGTGTAGCCGGTCAGGCCTGCTTCCAGGGCGGCGTCCAGCTCTGCTGCACGCTCGGCCGGCAGATTTGCCGCCGCTACACGCTCGCGGTACGAGGCGCGCAGATCGGCCAGGCTGTAACCCACGTAGTCCAGCATCACGTCAGTGGTGTCGCCACGGCGCTGCTGGGTGATCGCATAACCGTCGGCGTCCACCACCACTTCCACGGCGTCGGTATCGCCGAACAGGTTGTGGATGTCGCCGAGGATTTCCTGGTACGCGCCGACCAGGAAGAAGCCGATGCGGTAGCTCTCGCCGTGGCGCACCGAATGCAGCGGCAGCGAGCTGTCCAGGCTCTCGTTCTCGACGTAGGTCTTGACCATGCCGTCCGAGTCGCAGGTCATGTCAGCGACGATGCCGCGGCGGTCCGGGCGCTCGTTCAAGCGCTGGATCGGCATGATCGGGAACACCTGGTCAATCGCCCAGGCATCGGGAATGGACTCGAACACACTGAAGTTGACGAAATACTTGTCGACCAGACGATCGTTCAATTCATCCAGTGCCGGACGATGGCTCTTTTCGTCGTAGCTCAGGCGCGCACGCACGGCGTTGGCGATGGCGTAGAACAGGTCGTCGATGCGCGCACGCTGCGGCAGGTCGATCTGGCCCAGTGCATACGCTGCCAAACCTTCGGCATGGAAATGCTGCGCCTCCTGGAACAACTCCACCGCCGGGCGCTGGTCGAGTTCCTCATGGATCTCGCGCAGGTGGCGGATGGCGGCCGGCTCGTCGTCATGCGCTTCGGGCACGCGGCCTTCAGCGGCCTGTTCCACTTCCGAGACATTGGCGATCAACACCGCATGGTGCGCAGTCATCGCGCGGCCACATTCGGTGATGATGCGCGGCGGCGTCAGTGCATGTTCCTCGCAGGCTTCGGCCAGCGGCTGCACGATGTTGCTGGCGTAGGCGTTGAGACCGTAATTGATCGAGCAGAAACTGCGCGAACGCGTGCCTTCGTAGTCCACTCCCAGGCCACCGCCCACGTCCACGTGGGTGATCTTGGCGCCCAGCCGCGACAGCTCGACGAAGTAACGCGTGGCTTCGCGCATGCCGTTGGCAATGTCGCGCACGTTGCTGATCTGGCTGCCCATGTGGAAATGCAGCAGGTTCAGGCAGTCGGCGTATTCGGTGTCGCGCAACGCCTTCCACAGGTCCAGCAGCTGGCGCGGTGACAGGCCGAACTTGGCCTTGTCGCCACCGCTGTTCTGCCACTTGCCGGCACCCAGCGAGGCCAGGCGCATGCGCACGCCCAGGCCCGGCTTCACGTCCAGCGCCTTGGACTCCTCCAGCACCAGCTTCAGCTCGGAGGGCTTCTCGATGACGATATAGGTCTGCAGCCCCAACTTGCGGCCGATCAGCGCCAGGCGGATGTATTCGCGGTCCTTGTAGCCGTTGCAGACGATCAGCCCGCCCGGCCGGCTCATCGCCAGTACCGCCATCAGTTCCGGCTTGGAGCCGGCTTCCAGGCCGAAGCCTTCGCCGTGGTGGCTGGCCAGGGTGCCGGCCACGCCACGGTGCTGGTTCACCTTGATCGGGTAGACCGCGGTGTAGCCGCCCGGATAGTCCCAGTCCGCCTGCGCCTGCGCGAACGCGCTCTGCAGCTTGCCCAGGCGCTGCCCCAGGATGTCCGGGAAACGCACCAGCAGCGGCAGTTTGGCGCCGGCGGCGCGTGCCGAATCGACGATCTGCGGCAAGGAAACCGCCGCCCCCTGCGCGCCGGTGGGGCGCACCACGATGTGCCCTGCGGCATCAACATCGAAATACCCGTCGGACCAATGCGGAATCGAATAGGTCTTGCGGGCCTGGTCAAGGGACCAATCGCTCATCGGCGTAACAACTCCTGACTGTGGATGAAAAGGACGCGCATTCTAACGCCTGCGGGGCAAGGCTCCGTTACAATCCGCGACCGCGCCTTACCCCCGGCCTGACAGAGCCGGGGCTCAGGGCCAGATTACGGGTGAAACCCTGCCGTGGCAGGCTCACCGCTGCCCTCATCCGCCCCTTCGGGGCACCTTCTCCCGCCCGCGGGGGAAGGGAAAAGTCCATTGCATCCGGGAATCATCATGACCTCCAACGAAAACTGGTTCATCGAACACTTCCAGCCGACCGGCTCGGCCATTGGTTTCCGCATCACCGGCAAGCTGGACGAAGTGCAGTCGCCGTTCCAGAAGATCGAGATCTACGACAGCACCGACTGGGGCAAGTTGATGGTCATCGACGGCGCCATGATGCTGACCACCAAGGACAACTTCTTCTATCACGAGATGATCAGCCACCCGGTGCTGTTCACCCACGCCGCGCCCAAGCGCGTGGTGATCATCGGCGGTGGCGACTGCGGCACCCTGCGCGAGGTGCTCAAGCACCCGGGCGTGGAAAGCGCCACCCAGTGCGATATCGACGAGCAGGTCACGCGCATGGCCGAGAAGTACTTCCCGGAACTGTGCGAATCCAACGGTGACGCACGCGCCGAGCTGCTGTTCGACGACGGCGTGGCCTACATGGCCAACTGCGCCCCGGGCAGCGTGGACGTGGTGATCGTGGATTCCACCGATCCGGTCGGCCCGGCCGAAGGCCTGTTCAACAAGGCCTTCTTCGAAAGCTGCTTCCGCGCCCTGAAGGACGACGGCCTGCTGGTGCAGCAGAGCGAATCGCCGCTGGCGCTGCTGGACCTGATCAAGGACATGCGTTCGGAAATGGGCAAGGCCGGCTTCCAGTCGTTCAAGACTCTGCCGTTCCCGCAGCCGTGCTACCCGACCGGCTGGTGGTCGGTGACCGTGGCCAGCAAGCAGGCCGGTTTCGGCTTCGGTTTCCGTGAGGCCGATTCGGCCGCCAAGCCGTTCGACACGCTGTACTACACCGCCCCGCTGCACACCGGCGCGCTGGTCAGCCCGCCGTTCGTGGCCAAGGCGCTGGGCGAGTAAGCCCGCCGTCATTGCCAACAAAAACCCCGCGAAATGCGGGGTTTTTTGTATCCGGCCTTCCGCCCCGCAGGCTTACAGCGCCCAGATGCCGGCAATCACCGCCACCACCAGGCCCCACTTGATGGCGTGGTAGGCCAATGCGCTGCGCGCACGCAGCGCCTTGGCCTTGAGGCGGATCTTGTAGATACCGCCAAACATCTTGTTGACCCCGCCGGTGGGATCGCCCGGCAGGTTCGGCGACGCACCGCCGGCCAGCAGTGTGGCCGCCACCGCGCGGTTGAACAGCGTCGGCAAGCCGAAGCGCAGGGGACGGGCGATGTCGCAGAACAGGATCACCCGATCTTGGTCGGTTTCGTTGTGCGCGTGATGGATGTAGGTCTCGTCGAACATCATCCACTCACCGTCACGCCAGCTTTTGCGGATGCCATCCACCTCGATGTAACAGCCGTCGTCATTGGGCGTGCTCAAGCCCAGGTGCAACCGCAGCGAACCGGCAAATGGATCACGATGCGGACGCAGCTCACTGCCCGGCGGCAGCTGCGCGAACATCGCCGCACGCACCTCGGGAATGGATTCAATCAACGCCACCGTCCGCGGGCACAGCGCCTTGGCCGACGGATGCGCCGGGCCGTACCAGCGCAGGTAAAAGCGCTTCCAGCCACGGCGGAAAAACGAGTTGAAACCGGCATCGTTGAAGCTGCTGGCGGCGGCGATTTTCTCGGCATCGCGCAGGGCCACGGCTTCATCGCGGATCACCTGCCAGTTCTGCCGCAGCAGCTCCAACTGCGGGAACTCCTTGCCCGGGTCCAGGAACGGCGTGGTCGGCACCTTGGAGAACAGGTACATGACCACGTTGATCGGCGCCATGAAGCTGGAGTGGTCCAGCAACTGGCGCGACCAGCGCGCGCGCACCTTGCCGCGGAAATGGATGTACAGCACGCAGGCCACGAACAGCGCTGCCAGCACGAACTTGATCATTCGACCTCCCGGCCGCAGCCGGAGTCAGTAAACAGGGGGAAGCACCTACAGCCCAGCGCGGGAGCGTGGTCGCCGGGAGTGCGGACAAACATGGGGCCGGCGGCCGTTCTGCAGAGGTAGCGCCGGTGCAACGATGCTTTCCGCCGGAATTTTCCTACATTTTTTTTACATTCAGCAATTGATGGACTGTTCAGTTTTATAATTCGCCGCACATTTCCAGCCCTGCTGGGCATCGCAAGACCGGCATTTCAAGACGCTTCCCGCGCCGCCGCGTCAGGAAGGTTTTCATGAACACACTGCCTACTTTCGACGGCGAAACGCCGCTCGTTCCAGCCGATCAATTGCTCAAGCGCGGCGAGCGCCTGCTTGAGCCGGACGTATACCGCATTCAGCTTGATGGCCGCCCCGCTGTGGTGAAGGACTACCGCCGCTATCGGGGAACCCCTCTTTCTCCGCTGGCGCGCCTGTTGGTCCGTCATGAAGCCAAAGTGCTGCGCCGTCTGCAGGGCTGGAAGCATGCCCCGGCCTTGCTCGGCACCTTGGGCGGGCTGGCGCTGGGCATGGAATACATCCCCGGCGACACGCTCACCGCCAGTGTGCAGGGCGTGAGCCAGGAGGTCTTCGACCAGTTGCAGGGTGCGCTGGCACGCCTGCACGCGGCCGGGATCACCCACAACGATCTGCACGGCACCAATGTGATGATCAGCGCCGGTGTTCCTGTCCTGCTGGATTTCACTTCGGCGCTGCGTTGGCCGCGCTGGTTGCGCAACAGCCCCATCACCCGCCAGCTGCGCCGCAGCGACATGAAGAACCTGGTGAAGATGCGCCAGCGCCTGACCGGGCAGCGCCCCTCCGCCGAACAGGCCGCCCAGTTGGCCGAACCGGGCTGGGTGCAAGGCCTGCGCCGCACCTGGAAGCAGCTGTACCGGCGGATCAAGCGCCAGGGCTGAGGCCTTACTGCCTGATTGAAGGCGGAAAGCCAACCCTTCCCCAGCCCTCCCCTTCGGCTTTGGCGAAAGAGAGGGAGCGGGATGCTTGAACGGTTAGATTACGGAGTCCCCGTTTCTGCCCCCTCCCTTTGGCATCGCCAGGGGGAGGGCTGGGGAGGGGTGCTCTGAAGTTGCTCCAGACGCCCGCTTCCCCGCTACAGCCACTGAGTCAAAGCGCGTCGGCGTCCACTTCGCCGGTGCGGATGCGCACCACGCTGCCCAGGTCGTAGACGAATACCTTGCCATCGCCGATCTTGCCGGTGCCGGCCGCCTTGACGATGGCTTCCACCACCTCGTCGGCCTGGGCATCGGTGACGGCCACCTCGATCTTCACCTTGGGCAGGAAATCGACCACATATTCGGCACCGCGATACAGCTCGGTGTGGCCCTTCTGGCGGCCAAAACCCTTGACCTCGGTAACGGTGATGCCAGCCACGCCACGCTCGGCCAACGCTTCACGCACGTCGTCCAGTTTGAACGGCTTGACGATGGCCATGATCATCTTCATCGGTCGCTTCCTCCGGGATTCTGGGCGCAGGATACCTTGGACTCAGGCTGACTTGCGCCCTGCCAGGCGCGTGCCTGGGTCGGCGTTACGGCTTATCCTTACGCCCTGCCATTACGGACACCGATTCGCCGCGAAAGCCGGGCCCTTTAGGCTCGCCCGACCCATGCGGAGACCTGCCATGATCGACCTCAACCACATCGATGAACTCGCCCGTCGTCTCAGCGACCTGGTGCCGCGTGGCCTGCGCGATTCGCGCGAAGAACTGCAAGCCACCTTCAAGACCGCGCTGCAGGCAGGGCTGACCAAGCTGGACCTGGTTACCCGCGAGGAGTTTGAAGTGCAGCGCGCCGTGCTGCTGCGCACCCGTGAAAAGCTCGACGCACTGGAACAGGCCGTCACCACGCTGGAAAGCCACAACCCCACGCCGCCCAGCGCCTGAGCCCGGCCATGAGCCTGGCACTGGTGCACAGCCGCGCCCGTGCCGGTGTGCATGCACCGGCAGTGCAGGTGGAAGTCCACCTGTCCGGCGGCCTGCCCTCCACCCAGATCGTCGGCCTGCCCGAAGCGGCCGTGCGTGAATCGCGGGACCGGGTACGCGCTGCCCTGCTCTGCGCACAGTTTGAATTCCCCGCCCGCCGCATCACCATCAACCTTGCGCCCGCCGACCTGCCCAAGGACGGCGGGCGTTTTGATCTGCCCATCGCCCTGGGCATCCTCGCCGCCAGCGGCCAGATCGACCACGCCACTCTGGCCGGCCATGAATTCATCGGCGAGCTGGCCCTGACCGGCGAACTGCGCGCGGTCGACGGCGCCCTGCCCGCGGCCATTGCCGCAGCCGACGCGCAACGCACCCTGATCGTGCCGGCCGCCAATGCCGGCGAAGCGGCGCTGGCCCAGCACGCCCGCGTCCATGCCGCACGCACGCTGCTGGAAGTCTGCGCGGCACTGGCCGGTGACAAGACCCTGCCGGAAGTACAACTGCCGCCCCTGCAGCCGCTGGCCCAACCCGATCTGGCCGATGTGCGCGGGCAACTGCAGGCGCGGCGTGCACTGGAGATCGCCGCCGCTGGCGGCCATCATCTGTTGCTGCTCGGCTCGCCCGGTTGTGGCAAGACACTGCTGGCCTCCCGCCTGCCCGGCATCCTGCCCGAGGCCAGCGACAGCGAAGCCCTGGAAGCGGCGGCCATCGCCTCGGTCAGCGGCCGTGGCGTGGACCCCGGCCGTTGGCGGCAGCGGCCGTTCAGGGCCCCGCACCACACCGCCAGCGCGGTGGCCCTGGTTGGCGGTGGTTCGCATCCGCGCCCCGGGGAGATCTCCCTGGCGCATAACGGGGTGCTGTTTCTGGATGAATTGCCCGAATGGAACCGGCACGCACTGGAAGTGCTGCGCGAGCCGCTGGAGTCGGGCAGCGTCACCATTTCCCGCGCGGCGCGCAGCATCGAGTTCCCGGCGCGGTTCCAGTTGGTCGCGGCCATGAATCCCTGCCCGTGCGGGTGGGCCGGCGACAGCAGCGGCCGCTGCCGCTGCTCGCTTGATGCCATCAACCGCTACCGCGCGCGTATTTCCGGGCCGCTGCTGGACCGCATTGACCTGCACCTGCAGGTGCCGCGTCTGGCGCCTTCGGCATTGCGCGGCGATGCACCTGCCGGGGAAAGCAGCGCCTGTGTGCGCGAGCGCGTCGCGCAGGCCCGTGCCCGGCAGCTGCAGCGCGCTGGCATCGCCAATGCCCATCTTGACCAGGCACAGACCCTGCGTGATTGCGGCCTGGGTTCGGCGGACCATGATCTGCTGGAACAGGCCATCGAACGCCTGCAGCTCTCGGCACGCTCGATGCACCGCATCCTGCGGGTTGCCCGCACCATTGCCGACCTGGCCGGCAGCACCGGGATCGCGCGCAGTCATCTGAGCGAAGCCATCGGCTACCGTCAACTGGATCGCAGCCAGCAAGACCGTTGAGGTGCATCATCAGGCATTACCAGCCAGAGTGAGCATCCGCGCATGGGGCGAAGATGCCACCGACACAGGGATCGACCATGGAACGCATCGAACGTCCGTACTTCCCGATCATCTACGTCCGCGGTTACGCGATGACCCGCGATGAGATCGTTGAAACCACCTCCACGCCGTTCATGGGCTTTGAGGCCGGTTCGACCAAGATGCGCCAGGCGCAGGACGGCTCGATCGTGAAGTTCGTGTTCGAGTCGCCGCTGGTGCGGTTGATGAAGGACTACAACTACCGCGATGTCTATGAGTTCGGTGCCGAGCGCCGCAGCCGCATCTCGCCGCGCTGCATCGTCATCCACCGTTACTACGATCCGGCCGACCCGGCTTTCGGCGATGGCAGAACGCCCTCCATTGCCGATGCGGCCACCAGCCTGGGGCGCCGCATCCTGGAACTGCGCGACAGTATCTGCGGCGACAACGCGGCCCTGCGCAAGGCGTTCCGCGTGTATCTCGTGGCGCATTCGATGGGCGGGCTGATCTGCCGTTGCCTGCTGCAGAACCCGGACGTTGGCACCGCCGAAACACGGGCCATGGTGGACAAGGTGTTCACCTATGCCACGCCGCACAACGGCATCGACGTGGCCGGCATCAACGTGCCCAGCCTGCTGTCGATCAACGACATGAACAATTTC
Source organism: Stenotrophomonas sp. STEN056 (assembly GCF_056759635.1). Lineage (NCBI taxonomy): Bacteria > Pseudomonadati > Pseudomonadota > Gammaproteobacteria > Lysobacterales > Lysobacteraceae > Stenotrophomonas > Stenotrophomonas sp. STEN056. The sequence goes on along the minus strand of NZ_JBRRDL010000040.1, from coordinate 25,384 downwards.
AATCGCAGCACCATGGGCAAGTACCTGAAGGTGCCCAGGGACAAGGTCAATACGCTGGGCGATTCGGGCTTCCCGCCCGAGCGGATGTTCTGCCTGATCGGCACCAACAGCCGCGACTATGCCGCAGCGCATGGCCTGTCATCGTTCGCGGTGGGCTCGTTGAGCGATGGCCTGGTGCGCATTGCCAATGCCTATGTGGAAGGCGCACCGCGTGCGTTCGTCAACCGCAGCCACAGCGGCTACTTCGGCATCGTCAATTCCGAGGAGGGCTACCAGAACCTGGTGCGGTTCCTGTTCGGCGATACCTGCGCCACCGCGCAGCTGGACATCACGGCGCTGCCGTTTCCGCCGGAGATCGAAGCCGCGCGCAAGCGCGGCAAGAAAATCGAATCCTCGTACTACATCGAGGCAACGGTGGCACCGCGCGGCGCCTATACCTACGAACTGACCTCGCGCACCGAAGCCAATCAATGTGCCATCCGCCGCGAGTACAACGAGATGTTCAACGCCGACGGCAGCATCCGCGCGCAGGCACGCTCGCCGGTGTTGTTCTCGGTGTTCCTGGACAGCAGCAGGATCATGGCCGGCAGCGAGATCGCCTTCTCCATCAACCTGGCCGTGACCAATGCCGGCTACCAGGTTGATGGCGCGCTGTTCCTGAAGAACCACATTCCCGGCGAGCACCTGTTCCGCAACACGCTGGTGCTGTTCGCACGGCCCGCCGAGGATGGCAGCTGGCGCCTGCGTTATGTCTGGAGTGACGACCAGTGGGCCGGCGGCCCCAAGAACCAGGCCGAGCTGGATGTGGCACGCAGCACCTCAATTGGCATCACTCAACAGGCGCCGAATGTGTTTACGGTGCCGCTGCGGTCCAGCAAGGGCTTTGAAGCCGAGCTGAAACTGTCGCTGTCCGATTGGGCATGAACACCGCGCTCACGTCGCCCATTCCGGTGGTGTGAACAGGCCGCTGCGCAGCGGCAGGGTGGTCTGCCCGGATGCCTGGTCCAGTTCGTGCCGCAGGCTGCTGATGAAGAGCGGATCGCTCAGGTAAGCCACGTTCAAGCGCGTCCACGGTGAAATCCGCTCGGTATTCAAATTGAAGAACGCACCCGGCGCCAATACCACGCCGCGCGCCAACATGCGCACCGTGAGCAGGCGGGTGTCAGTGATGCCCGGGAAGCGCGTCCACAGGTACAGGCTTTGCTCCGGTGCCATGTACACCTTGGCATCAAGCAGCCGCAGCGTCTCCAGGCCGGTCTGCGTCGCCATCCGCAGGCGGTCCTGCAGGCGTTTGACGTGGCGCAGGAAATTGCCCTCGCGAAGAATGGCCTCCAGCACGCGCTCGGCATATTCACTGCCGCCGAAGTGCAGCAGCATCTTCACGTCGGCCAGTTCCTCGGCGCGGCTGCTTTCGGCGGCAATGAAACCCACCCGCAGTGCGGCCGATATCGACTTGGAAAAACTGCCGATGTAGATGGTGTTCCGCAGTTGGGTGAGCGCGGAGATGCGGGGCGTCGAGCTCGCCTTGAAATCGGCCAGCGAATCGTTCTCCACGATCAGCAGGTCATAGCGGCGCGCCAACTGCACCAGCCGCTGCGCAACCGCATCGGAGATGTCAGTGCCGGTTGGGTTGTGCCCGGAGGCCTGCATGAAGAACACGCGCGCCTTGGTCTGCTGCAGCGCTACCTCCAGGGCAGTCAGGTCCGGCCCATCCACCAGCCGCGGTATCGCAACCGGATGCGCACCCTGCATGCGCAGCTTGCCGAACAAGGGGTAATAACCCGGCTCCTCGACCAGCACCGAGTCACCCGGGTGAACATGGCAACGCACAACCAGATCCAGGGCATGGTTGGCACCAAACGTGGTGACCAGTTGCCGCGGCCCGGCCTCGATTCCGTACCCGGCAAGTCGCCGGACTAGATGGTGGCGCAGCGGCAGATAGCCATAGCGGTTGCCATAGCGGAACAGGCTGCCCACACCGGCACGGGTGATCTGCCGATGGAAGCGATCCAGGCGCATGTCCATCAACCACTCCACCGGCGGAAACCCTTCACCCAGATTCGAGCTTCCCGGATCGCGCACGGCCTGCTGGCGCATCAACCAGATCGTGTCGATCGCACGGTTGTAGCCGGCCGGCTCATCGTCATCATCCCGCTCGATGTTGGTGTCCATGCCCCGCACGAAAAAACCCTTGCCATGCTGCGCATGGACCATGGCCCGCTCACTGAGCAGGTCGAAGGCAGCGATGACGGTGTTCTTGGAGTAACCGTTCAACCGCGCGTACTCACGCAGCGAAGGCAGCTTGTCACCTGGCTTGAGAACACCGGCCAATATCTGGCGGCCGATATCCGTTGCGACTTTTTCAGCCAGCGAAATGGAAGCAGATGCAGTTGCCATGGTTCTCCATAACGGTAAGACATCCAATGATCGGAATGGCTCGCTGGAAATGCCCGGACGCTCCAGCGCAATTCCATTCTCTACAAACAAATGCCAGCCGGGATGTGTTTGCTGCGCGTGCAAACACTGTCCTCAGAAACTGTACCTAGTTCACAGTTTTGCACGCGCAGAAAATGGTTGCAGCACTGCCAAAAACGGTCATTTACTGCCACGGATGGTCACCATGAATAGGGATTTTTCATCTGCTTTTTTCACAGGAAATTCACTGGCATCCGATGTAGGCGGCGCCGATTCCGAAGTCGCCCATTCGCATTCCTTCCGTGCAAAAACATCTGAAAAACACCTGCATTCGTGCAAGCCGGACAGATCGGATCATAGCCATCACGCATCACCACCGAAGGACGCACTTCACCTGAAGCGGAGTTTGCTCTTCTCAGAACGGCTATCAGACGATTCTGATAATTCCGTCAATATCACTGACACCTGTTCTGCAGGCGCCGTTGAATCGGATCCAGGCGGATATCACACAGACATTCGGAAGCCGCTGATTTCGCCGGACTTTTCCCACGCAATGGAAAGTCGCAACCGGCCTGCGTTATCGGCCGACTTTCGCATTGACGGAAACGACGTATTGCTTGCTTTGCACGCCGAAGATTTCGTCAGTTTTGCTTGCACCAACCGTATCGCCGGAATCGCGCGCAATCAGCGCGGCTTCACCACCTCACGCGCGGGCACAGTAAGCCAGGTACAGATCACGTTGACGGCAACGGCCACGCCGCTGTCTGCACGCCGCGCGATCCTGCACGAACGCGAACACCTGATGCAGTTGGCTGAAGCCGCGGCACGCACAGGTGATATCCGCTGCCGGAATATGGAGGTACACCTTGCCGGCCTGACACACGCCGTACCGCTTCTGGTCGTGTACCTGCTGTTTGAGGGAAACACCCTTGAGGTCAGCAACACCGTTCACGCCAATACGCCTGCACTGCTTTGCGCGCTGGAACGGATCAGCGGCGGCAGCGTGCATACCCCGCCTGTCATGCACGGCAATCCGCAGCCGCTGGTGCAGGCCAGCGTGTGCCTTGATGTGGATTCACTGGGCTGCGGTGACTGGAGTGGCCTCTCCATCTGCGAACGTATCGCCACGTTGCACCAGCTCGACAACAGCGACCCGAACCATACCGCCAGCGCCAACACCGACATTCTTCGTGGTGTGGCGCCGGTGTTGGCTGCCGCCAGTGTCGACCCGTGCGTGCTGGAGGCGAACGTGCAGGTCTGGGCTGGGCGTGCCGATGGTTGCCTCGCGCTTGCCCACTGGGCACTGCACGGGCACGCCACACTGCGCGGAACCCTCACCCTGCCTGTTCCCATGCACCTGACTGACAGGGCTCCACCCGATGCGCTCGCTACCGGGGCAACGCCTTGCGCGTTGACGAACACGGCACACGGTGACCGGCCTGCATTGGCTGCCATCGTGGCGGCCGTCGCGCTGGCACACAGCCTGGCGACACTGCGCAACCGGGCCATCGCGCACATGCAGCAGCACGGCCCGCATTCAACAACGGCCGCCATTGGCTCTGCCTGTCTCGCCACTACCGCCTGCGGCTCTGCCGGCGCGGGTACAACGGAGCAACACGGCCCATGATCAACACATCACTGACACTGATCGATGGCGTGCGGATCACCGAGCTTGGCGCGCGCGATGGATGGCAGCGGCTGTCCGATGTGATGAACACACAGACCCGCGTCAACCTTGTCGAGCTGCTGGAGATCGCCGGGCTGTCGTCCATTGAGGTGGGCGCGTTTGAACCCGTGCCCCACACGAGGACCACCGCCCCGCCGCTGTCGGTACTGCAGGCACTGGCGCCGCTGCCGGCGGACAAGACCCGCAGCATTCTGGTGCCTCATCTCAACGCGCTGGAACAGGCCTATGCCGCCGGCTGCCGCGACATCATCGTGACGACCGCCGCCTCGCGCACCTTCTGCCGCGCGACCCTGGGCTGCGACATCGAAGAAAGCCTGCACCGCATCACTCAGATCGCAGAGCATGCGCGGCCGCTGGGCTTGTCGGTGCGCGCGCGTGTTTCCACGGTGATCGACTGCCCCTTTGAAGGTGTCGTGCCGCCCAGGGTCGTGGCTGCCATCGTGGAGCGATTGCGCGCCCTGGGCTGCTGGCAGGTCTGCCTTGATGACACCACCGGCAGCGGCGCGCCCGGCACGGTGGGCACCTTGTTGCGTACCTGCCTGACCCAGGCGCCGATGCATACCCTGGCCTGCCAGTTCCACGACACCTTCGGCCTGGCCACCGCCAATGTCATGGAAGCACTGGAACAGGGCATCCGTGCGTTCGACAGTTCGATCTCGGGGTTGGGCGGCAACCCGTACTTTCCAGGCGCCGCAGGCAACCTGGCCACCGAGGAACTGGTTTACCTGATGGACGGGCTGGGCCTGGACTGCGGCATCAACCTGGATGGCCTGCTGCTTGCCGCCGAATACATCGACTGCATGCTCGAACGCCGTACCGAATCACGGGTGGGCCGCGCACTCCGGGCCCGAACCCTTCTACCTCGCCAACTGCGTTAGCCCAGTGATGGCAATCGCGGCGTCCGGGTCACGGGCCGGCGTTCGTCCTGCCAGGCCGGCAAGCAACCGGCGGACAGCGCAATCACGCCGTCCGCCGGAACCATGAATGACACAGCGTGCTTCCAGATGACATCCGCCCAAGCCGACACGGCCTGGCCCTCGCAGTGAAAGCCAGGCCGGTGGATGCAGGGCTTCAACGCGCGGTGGCGTTCACCGCATGTGGCTTGCTGCCGTTTTCCTGGTCCATGCGGTTGCGCTCTTCATGCAACGCCGCCTGCTGGGTGTCGTCCAGGCCATCGTGCAAGGTGTCGCGCAGCTTCGTCAGCCATGGAATGCGCTGCTTGTCCGGCAGCTGCCGCACCCACATGCGCAGGTCGTAGCGCTGATCCGGCGTCATCTGCCAGTAAGCGTTGGCGTCGGGCACCGGCGGCACTTCGATGCTGGGCATCAGCATCTGCGTGACGGTGCGGCTGATCGCGGCAGGAATGACGGTGCCGTGATCCTCGCCGAGGATCTCGTCAAAGCGCACCAGCAGGCCGTTGCCTTCCGAAATTGCCTGCGCCAGTGCGCGGCCGCTGTCCACCTGGCCGCGCTCACGCTGCAGCTCGGCCAGCTTGGTGACGTTGGGGCGTGTATACGCAAATGGCGACAGGGCCTGCTCATACTCGCCGGCGGTGAGCAGCACCCGCAGTTCCGGAGCATCCTTCGGCCGCGCCTGCGCCCACTCGGTCAAACGCTGGGTGATGGCGGTGCGGTTGAACCAGATCGATGGACTGGCCGCGGTCCGGTAGGCAAATGCGTCCGGCGCGCGCTCCAGGGAGTGCAGCACGAACAAGCCGCCGAACGAATGGCCAAACAATCCCTGGCGACGCGGATCGATGCGGTAGCGCGCGGCCATCTCCGGCTTCACCTGGTTCTGGATGAAGGCCAGGAACTGGTCCGCACCGCCGGCACGCGCCTTGATGCGTGCATCACCCGAGCCCGGGGGCGTCAGGTCATAGGTCCGCTCCACGCCGATGTCGGTGCCTTCCGGGTAGCCGATGCCCACTACCAGGGTGGCTTGCTCGCGCGGCACATCCGGCCGGCGCTCGGTTGCGCGCACCGTCTCCACCGCCGTCAGGAACATGCTGTTGCCGTCCAGCACATAGAGCACGCCGTAGCCATCGGCGGGGGCCGGCTTGTCCGGCACGGCGACAAAGATGCGGTAGTCCCGCCCCTGCGGTGAGCGCAGGTCGAACTGCTGGGCGCCCTTGACCACCAGCGGCGCGCCGGCCGCCGCGGGACTCGCGGCTTCAGCCGCGGCTACGCTGCAGGTGCCGCCCAGGCCAAGCGCCACCGCGACCGCCATCAGGCCGCTGCGCATCGGAAAAAAAAGCAGTTTGCTCATCTACAGTCTCCGCCGCCCGGCCATTGCGGCCAGGCGGCATGTTGGGCCTTGATCACCAGCGCTTGTCAAAGGAAAGCACCAGCGTGCGGCCCAGTACAGTGGCATTGGCGGGGTCGTAGGGATCGGCCAGCGCGTCATTGGCCGCGGTACCACCGTCCACGAACGGCGGATCACGGTCGGTGAAATTGACGGCGGTGAAGTTCACCTTGGAACCGTCGAAGAAACCACCGTGGCGGCTCAGGTCCCAATCCACCGAAAGATCGAAGGTGGTCCACGAACCAATCTTGACCGACGACCTGGACAGGGTCGGCAGGCTGGCGGCGTTGGGCACGAAGCAACCATCGGCGCACTCGTAGCTGTCCACGTAGTTCATGGTCAAGGTTGTGCGGAAGTCACCACGGCTCCAGCGCAGGCCCTGCTGCGAACGCATCTGCACCGGGTTGCCGCCTGCACTGTACTTGCCGAGCTGGTCGACATAGCCCGAACCCGGCGTCGACTGCACCTTGTACGAGTTCAACCACGTGCCACGGGCAAACAGGTCGAAACTGCCGGCACGGTCGGTGTCCCAGCCGTAGCCAAGGTTGAAGTCCACACCGTCCATCTTCAGCGAGGCCAGGTTGAGCTGGGTGGCATTGATGATCATCGCCACGTCAGCCGCGCCCTGCACCGGACCGGCACCGAGCTGGCCCAGGTAGCGCGGATCGTTGTCGATCAGGTGCTGCACGCGGGCGGCGTCCGGGTTCAGCTCCAGGCTGTTGATGTAAGGCGAGCTGCCGGTGGCGAACAACTGCGCCAGGATGCTGCCCAGCGTACCGGCCTGGATGCGCACGATGCGGTCGTCAACCTTCAGGTTGAAGTAGCTCGCACCCACGCTCAGGCCCGGTGCCCAGGCGGGCTGGTAATCAAAGCCCAGCGTCCAGGTGCGGGACTCCTCCGGCTTCAGGGTGGGACCGGCGCCACCGCTCACCACCACTGCGGTGAAGGTGCAGTTGCCCGCGCCACCCGGCGTGCCGGCCACGCCATTGAGCGGAATCATCGTCGTGTCGCACGGGGCGTTGTACAGGTCCGCGCGCATGAAGGCACCGTTGCCGCCGGAGATCGGCTGCACGCCGTCATAGGCATAGCGCATGGGCGGTGCGTGGAAGGAAGTGCCCCAGCTGCCACGCAGGGTGAGGTCATCGGTGGGTTTGTAATCCAGGCCGACCTTGGGATTGAAGGTGGAGAAATCACCCAGCCCACGGCCACGCTCGTAACGCCCGGCAACCGACAGCTCCAGCTTCTTGGCAAAGGCCATTTCGTTGCTCTTGCCGACCAGCGGCACGTACAGCTCGGCGAAAAGCGAGCTGACATCGCGCTCGGTGGTGCCGAAGCCGGCGTGCTGGTCAGCGATGCTGCGCCAGTTGAAGTCCAGGCCGCCGCCGATGTTTTCACGGCGCCAGTCGGCACCGGCGGCCAGCTTCACCGCACCGCCGCCGATGTCGAACAGATCACCATCGACCTTGAAGCTGGCCTGTGCCAGCCAGGAGGTGAAGTCCAGCTTCTCGAAGCCGATCAGCTGCGACAGCACCTGCTGCGACAAGCCGTCGGTGGTCCACGGGTTGAACGCGGTATAGCCCAGGCCTGCGCAATAGGCCTGCTGCGCGGAGGCGTTGGCCGGGAGATTGGCGGCGGTCAGGCCCATCAAGCTGCAGGCAATGGACGTCGGCGCCTGCGCCTTGCCACCGTTGGGGGTGGGCAGGTAGTCGTAGATGTTGGCGTTGCGCTGTACATCCGAGTTGCGGAACTGCTTCTCGCGGCTGTAGGACGCGGTGGCTTCACCCTGCCAGCTGCCGCCGAGTTCAAACGTGGCGCCGAGGTTGGCCGCGAAGCTGTCCACGCCCACCTTGCGCTTCAACGGCGCGTCATCAATCAGCACGCCGAAATTGTTGGCCACGCCGGGGATGTAATACGGGCTGCTCGCCGGCAGCGTTCCGTACAGCGCCTGATAACCCTGGTTGTATTCGCCACGGCGGTGGGTGTAACGCAGGTCACCGTACAGCGAAACCGATTCGCCCAGGGTCTGCTCAAAGCCCAGGAACAGGCTGTGGCGGTCCATCTCCGGAACGATGTCGACCCGGTCCCAGGCGTTGTAGGTATTGCCCACGCCACCGGCAACCGGCAGCAGGTCGCCAGCGGAAAGCCCGGTGCCGGCGCCGCCGGGGACGGTGTAGATCACATTGCCATTGGCCGCGGCCGTGCCGGAGAACAGGTTGGCGGCACTGCCCGCACGGGCGTTGGCCTTGCGCCAGTTGACGCCGCCACGGTTGCTGAAGTCACCGCCGTTGTAGATGTCGCGGTCATTGGCCAGCACGTTTTCCTGGCGGTTGAATTCATAGCCCACCACGATGCCGCCATCGTCCCAGTGCGTTCCCCAGGTCTGGCCGACCTGGTACTGCCTGCCACCGCCCTGCGTGGTCGTCCCCAGCCGCACCGAGGTGTTGGCACCATCGTCGCTGCGCTTGGTGATGATGTTGACCACACCGCCCACCGCGTCGGAGCCATACACCGCCGAGGCGCCGTCCAGCAGCACTTCGATGTGCGAGACCGCATTGGTGGGAATGCTGGAGATATCAACGAAGTCGCCGTACTGTCCCGCCGAGGCAACGCGCCGGCCGTTGACCAGCACCAGGGTCGACAGCGCCCCCAGGCCACGCAGGTTCACGCCCTGCCCGCCGGTCATGTTGGAGCCGGCAACGCTGGCGTCCTGACCGCCCTGCACGTTGTCGCTCATGCCCACGCCACCGGCGAAGTTGGCCGGCAGCTCGCGCAGGAAATCAGCAACGGTGGCCTTGCCACTGTCACGGATCTGCTCGGCACTGATCACCTGCACGGTGTTGCCCACCGGCTCGGCGCCACGGATGTTGGTGCCGGTAACGACCACGGTATCCAACTGCACCGGGGCCTCCTGCGCATGCAGCGCCCCGGCGATGCAAATCGACAATATCGAAAAACCGCCGGCCATAAGCCGCTGACGTCCTGCTCGACTGCTCATCTTTCCCCCGCATTTCACTGTGGCTGACGGATGGGCGCCCGCTCTACCCCTGCCTGTTGCCGCCGGGGGCCTTGAGAGGCCTGGCCGGCTGCCCATCCACGTTCCGAAGGCCGGCGACTCATGCGCCGGGTGCAGCCGGATAACACCAAGATGGCGACAGGGTGTCAATAAAAATTACGATATTTTTTAACTCACACATTACGAATGGCATAGATGATCCCCATTCAACAAATTTTTATCCATTAAAAACAATGCTTTATTTATTTCACCAAAAACCAACGGAAACGGCGTTATCGAAATTAATTACGAAATTGCTGCTTCGCAGCACATCGATTTGATTTTCGAAATTCTCCCTTCACACTGTAGAGATGAAGAACAACGCCACTCCCGCCGCTGCCCGCACCCTGGCCAAGCGCGCGTATCAGTCCCTGCGCCGCGACATCGTCCATGGCCACTGGCCGCCCGGCAGCAAGCTCAAGCTGGAAGCGCTGATCCAGCACTACGAAATCGGCATGTCGCCACTGCGCGAAGCGCTGGCCCGGCTGGTTGGCGACCAACTGGTGAAAACCGAGGACCAGCGCGGCTTCTGGGTGGCCGCGCTGTCACTGGAAGAGCTGGACGACATCTCGCGCGTACGCAACCTGATCGAGACCGAGGCGCTGCGGCTGTCCATCGAGCACGGCGACGACGCCTGGGAGGCGCGCGTGCGCGAGGCCTACGACGCGTTGAATAAGGTCGAGGGCGATGTCCTGGTCCGCGGCAAGGGCGCCCCGCAGGACATGGTGGACACCTGGGAAGAGCGCAACCGCCAGTTCCACTATGCGCTGGTATCGGCCTGCAACTCGCCATGGCTCATCAAGCTGCAGGACCTGCTCTACCACCAGGCAGAACGTTACCGGCGGGTGTCCCTCAGCGCCTCGCGCGGCAAGCGCTTCGTGCAGGACGAGCACCAGGCCATTTTTGAAGCCACGCTGGAGCGCAATTCGCTGCGTGCCTGCCGCCTCACCCACGACCACCTGATGCGCACCGCCGATGAAGTCCGCAGGGCGATGGAAGGCGAGCAGCGCGCGGCGTCATAGCGTCACAGCAGGTATTCCAGCGCCATCTTGAAGGTGCTGGTGCGGTCACCCTGCGGATTGTCCAGGCTGCGCCCGACCAGCCCCTGCCACTGCCAGTGGCGCCCGATCTTCTGCTTGGTGCCAATGTTCAGGCGCAGGTGGCGTGCGCCCAGGTCCTCCCGTGGCGCGTCCGCCACCAGTTCGATGCCGCAGGACCAGCGTGATGCGGGAATGTATTCCAGCAGGATCCCGGTGCCGAGCTGATCGGCATCGCGGCCAAAGGTGCGCTGCATGCTCACCTGGCCGGTCAGGCGCAGCTGATCGAAGGTCCGGCTGGCGCGCACCGGCAGTTCCAGGGCGTAGGCACCCTTGCCGATGCCACTGCTGCGGTCACCCGTGGGCAGGCTCAGTTTCGGCTCGATGGCCAGCGCAGGCCTGTTGCCGTTTTCGTCGAGCAGGCGCCACTTCACCCCAACCGACAGATCACGCATGCCGCTGCTGTCGCGGCCGTTGTCACGGTCCACGCGTCCGTAGCCGGTGCCCACGGAAAGCTCGAGGTTATCGGCCAACGGGCCGCCGATGCCGAGCTTGGGCAACACCCAGCTGTCCTTGCTGGGGCTGCGCTTGAGTTGCACGTTGCTCTTGATCTTCAGGCCCTTGGCGGTACTGGTGCTGCCGGTTTCATAGGGGCCGGCCGTGGCATTGCCACAGACAACGGCCAGGGCGCACAACACGGTGGAACGGAACAGAAGGGATCGCATGGCCAACCACTCTCAGCACGGAACAGGACGAGCGCCATCGTCGGGGTTGCGGCATTACCCACAGCTGCGCGCAACATTGCCGATCGGTAACCTGCAACAGCCAGAACGCGCCGCTATCCTGCCCACAGCAGAAAACGGGAGTACCAGGTGAAGATCCTGCTGGTGGAAGACGATCAGGAAACAGCCGAATACATCGGCGACGGATTGCGTGCCGAAGGCCACGGCGTCACCCATGTCAGCGATGGCCGCGATGGTCTTTACCTGGCCATGAGCGAAACCGCACCGGACATGCTGATCGTCGATCGCATGCTGCCCGGCCTGGACGGGCTGTCACTGGTCAAGGCACTGCGCAGCGCCGGGGCGCAGGTGCCGGTACTGTTCCTGACCGCGCTGGGTGGCGTGGATGATCGCGTCCTGGGCCTGAAGGCCGGCGGCGATGACTACCTGGTCAAGCCCTTTTCCTTTGCCGAGCTCTCCGCCCGCATCGAAGCCCTTACCCGCCGCCCACGCGCCATGGCGGTACAGACGCGCCTGCAGGTGGAGGACCTGGAAATCGATCTGCTGGCACGCACCGTGAGTTGTGCCGGGCAAGCGGTGGAACTGCAGCCCCGTGAATTCCGGCTGCTGGAATACCTTGCCCGGCACGCGGGCCAGGTCGTCACCCGCACCATGCTGCTGGAGCATGTGTGGGATCTGCATTTCGATCCGCAGACCAACGTGGTGGACAGCCACATCAGCCGCCTGCGCGCCAAGATCGACCGGCCGCACGCCCGTGCCCGCATCCATACCGTGCGCGGCGCCGGTTATCGGTTGGACAGCCGTGCCGAAGGGGAGTGACACCATGCGCGGTCCCCGCCTGCTGCGTACCAGCAGCTTCCGCCTGACCCTGTTGTACGCGGCGCTTTTCACCACGTCGGTGGCGATCCTGCTTGGCATTGTCTATCTGGAGGTGGGCAACTACGCCACCCACCTGCAGGATGAAATAGTGAAGCGCGAGGTGCAGTACCTGCGCCAGGCCGAGAAGCAGGACGGCGCGGCCGGCGTTGACGCGCTGATTGAACAACGCCTGCGGCAACCCTTGCTCAAGTCCATGCGTTACGTCGTGCAGGACAGCCACAACGGCGTGGTCAGCGGCAACGCACCCGCGCAGGTAAAGCAGCCCACGGGATGGTTCTGGTTCCAGATGCCCAAGGGCGACAAGCCACGGCAAAGCCGCACGGTGCGCGCCTACGGGCTGCACCTGAAGGACGGCCGCTACCTGGCCGTGGGCGAGGCCGGCAAGGCCACCGAAGAGTTCCAGGGCCTGCAGTCCGCGCTGCTGCGTGACGTGGGCTACGGGCTGCTCGCCGTACTGCTGCTGGCCCTGCTCGGTGGCGCAGTGATGAGCCAGTTGATGCTGCGGCGGGTGGAGCGGCTGGTGCGCGATACCCAGGCAATCATGCTGGGCGAGCCGGCACGCCGGCTGCCGGTGGGCACGGGAGGCGATGAATTCGACCGCCTGTCCAACAGCGTCAACCAGATGCTGGACCGCATCGACACCCAGGCCGATTCGCTGCAGCAGGTTTCCAACGACATCGCCCATGACCTGCGCACGCCGTTGAGCCGGCTGCGCCAGCAGCTTGAGCGCGGCAGCCGCCTGCATGATCCGGCCGCCCTGCATGCCGTACTGGAACGCGCCACCGAACAGGTCGACAGTGCATTGCGCACCTTCGCCTCGTTGCTGCACATCGCCCAGATCGGCGGTGACCCCCGTCAACTCCAGCAGCAGCCGGTGGCGCTGTCCGAACTGCTCGATACCCTGGGCGAAGTGCACCTGCCTGCCTTCGAGGCAGCCGGCCAGCACTTCAGCGCCCACGTCGCTGCCGGGCTGAGGGTGTCGGGAAACCGTGACCTGCTCGGCCAGCTGTTTTCCAACCTGCTGGAAAATGCCTGCCGCCACTGCCCCGCCGGTGCCCACATCACATTGCGCGCCGACCGCCAGGACGATGCTTTCACGGTGGTCAGTGTCAGTGACGACGGGCCCGGCATTCCAACTGCCGAGCATGCGCATGTATTCCGCCGGCTGTACCGCCTGGAGCGCAGCCGCACCACGCCCGGCAGTGGGCTGGGGCTGGCGATGGTCGATGCAGTGGCACGCGCGCACGGTGCCGATGTCGAACTGCGCGACAACCGCCCCGGACTGGAAGTGCGGGTACGGTTGCCGCACCTGCAATCACCGGCAGCCGACGCCGGTGACCGCCCTTAACCCGCGCTGCAGACCCGCGGCTGCGTGCGCAGCAGTTCGCGGGTCTTCTCGAAGCCCACCACCGCGTTGGCGTCGAAATCCTTGACGCCTTCGGAGGCGTACAGGCCAACGATCAGGTTGCCGTCCTTGCCGTAGAAGCCAAGGATGCGGGTGAACTTGTTCGGGTCCTTGGTCGGCAACTGCAACGACCAGATCTGGTCCACGTCCTGCGGGGTGATGTGGCCGTGCACGCCGGCTCCGTCATCGGCATACATGTCGTACCAGATCGGCGTGCTGGTGGACTGGGTCTGCGGCACGCTGCTGGGGAAGTTCCACACATGCATGCCGCCGGAGGTGAACACCAGGCCCAGCTTGGTGTCCTTGCCCCAGCTGTCCACCGACTTCCATACCTGTTCAAAGAACACGCGGTTGGAACGCACGCCATAGGCATGTTCGGGCTTGATCGCGCTGACCACGGCCGTCTCGGGCATGCGGAACAGGCGCGCCACCGCCGGCGGCGGCGCACCGGGACGCACAGTGTCGTAGTAGTGCTGGATGACCGTGGCGTCATCGGCCGTGGCACAGGGAGCGGACGCACTGGCATGACCCGCCAGGCCGAGCATCGCCAGCAGCGATGCGGTCAGGTGCAGAGTTTTCATCGGGAAAGATTCCGTTGGGGTTGGGCGGAAGGTTTCAGGCAACCCGCTCGGGGTCACCGGCACTGAGGTAATCCCACATGCGCTCAAGCAGGCGTCCATTCCAGGTGGCGCGCGTGGCGGCCTGTTCGGCGGTGAAGCAGGTCGCTTCAAGGCCACTGGCCAGGCAATCCAGTTCCACGCGTGCCGCATCCTCCAGGTACCAGGCCAACACCACGGCAGCCTGCAGGGATTGGCCGGCAGCAACGGCGCCGTTGCCGCGCATGACGATGGCGTGCGCCTGGCCCAGCGCCTGGGCCAGCTGCGCGGCCTGTTCGTCGGAACGCAGCAGCAGCGGGTCGTCCCACAACGGCGCCTGCGGATGGAAGTACGCACCAAAGCCATGCAGCGCCCGCGGCGTGCGGCCAAGCACACTCAGGCTCATCAGCTTTGGCGGTTGCACCCGGGCAACACCGGCAACGTCGGGCCGACAGCGGTAGATCTCACGATGGATGCGCACTTCCGGCAGGACGTCCGGCGGCAACGGCCCGGACAGCGGCACCACGACGCAGGCTTCGCCGGCTTCCACCAGGCCCAGCGGCCGCGCAGGTGCCACCAGAAAACTGTCCGCGTCGATCCGGGCGCTGCAATGGCCATAGGCATGCACCATCCCCGAACGCCCCAGCGCGCGTGCAGCCATGCGCACGGTGACCGACAACGCCTGGATATCGGCACTCATGCCTTGAATTCCCGGATGTCGGGCTTGGCGCCCCATTTGCAGAAGCCCGGCGGTGCGAACTCGAACTGGCGCTCGCGATAAAGCAGCTCGTCGGCAATCGAACTGACCCCGGAGGAGTATTCAAACACCATGCCATCGGGGCCCTGGAAATACAGGAAGCGTGCACCCGAGGTCGGGTGCCGCCCCGGGCCGAACACCACCGGCACATCGTGGGCACGCATATGGTGGTAGGAACGCTGCACGTCGTCGGTGCTGGCCACCTGGTGGTTGATGTGCTGGATGCCGGCGCGGTTGGTCGGGAACAAGGCGATCTTGTGGTGGATGTCGTCGATGCGCAGCAGTGGCGCATCGCCGATGCGGTCACTGACGCGGGCATTGCAGACGGTTGTCCAGAACAGTTCATCGCGCACGGCATCGGTGGTGCACAGGCCTACATGGCTGAACCCGGTGATGCCGGCATCGCGCGTGCCGTGGTAGCGGCGGGCGCCCATCTGCGGGCGCCACACCAGCTCGATCTGGTTGCCGGTCGGGTCGCGGAAGGCAATGAAGTCCCGCACCTTGCGCTCTGCTGCCTCGGCGGCCGTGCCGCGATGCACCGGCCGGCCCATGCGTTCAAGTTCGGCACCGGCCGCATCCAGTTCCTCGCGGCTGGCAACCTCGAAGGCCACCGCCTGCTCGGAGGGATCGGCATCGACATAGCACAGCGTGTGCTCACGCTGGTCGGACTTGAAATACACCGCACCGCGGCTGCGCTCGGCAACTTCCAGGCCCAGGATGGTGGTGGCATAGCGCGTGGCACCTTCCAGGTCACGGGTACCCAGCCGCGCGTAGCAGACATCAAGCAGATTGATCATGCGCTGGACACCCCGCGCAGTGGCGCCCGCCCCGGTGCGGGCTTGCCCTGCAACTCGGGGATGCGGCATTCGCTTCCCCAGACACAATGCGATTGGGCACCGCCGCCGAACTGGCGTGGACGCCAGGCCGTGTGCTGATCGCGACGCTCCCCTTCGGTGACGAAGCTGTAGTAGATGCCGTCCGGGCCATCAAAGGTGACAAACGCCTGCCCCGAGGTCGGTCGCCGGCCAGGCCCGTGTGCCGGCGACAGGCCCGCCTCGGCCAGCCGGTAGGACTGCTGCATCAGCTGGTCCAACGCTTCAACCTGGTACTCCACCGCCAGCACGCCGCCACTGCCGGCCGGGTGCACCGACAAGCGATGGTGCTCACCGTCGGCCAGCGCCAGATAGGCCGCATCCCCCACCCAATCGGAAACCTGCAGGCCAAAGACCTCCCGCCACATCGCTTCGTCCGCCGGTGCGTCGGTACTGCGCAGCGCCACTGCGGAGAGCCCGAGCATTCCCACATCGCGACCGGCGTGGAAACGCCAGCCCTGGTCCTGCGGGCGCACCACCAGCTCCACGTCCACGCCGCCGGCACTGGTAAAGCGGCCCAGCGCGCGCACATTGCGACGTGCCGCCAGTTCCGGGTCCGCATGCAGGGTGATGCCACGCGCCGACAGCGCCGCGCTGGCGGCATCCAGCGCGGCCACGTCGGCCACCTGCAGGCCAACGGCCTGCCGGCGCGGTTCGGCCTGGTTGAAAAGCAGCACGTACTGGCGGGCATCGGCGCGGAACGCCGCTTCCTCGGCACTGCGCCATGTTGATTGCAGGCCCAGCTCACCAAGGGCGAACTGTGCCGCCGACTCCAGGTTGCGGGTTCCAAGAACGACGTAACGCAGTTGCTCGATGCTGATCGACATGACGCGGCGCCTCAGGTAGCTGGAAAAGCCGTGGAATACGTCTGTGGTGTGGCCGGCTCAACCCAGCCTGTGTCGTACGATGCGCTCGAAGGTCGCAACCGCCACCGGCAGCAGGCCATCATCAAAGCGGAACGTGGGGTGGTGGCACATGGCGCTGTCCATGCCGATGAACAGATAGGCCCCCGGCCAACGGTCGAGCATGTAGGAGAAGTCATCGGAGAACGGGTAGGCGCGCATGTCGGTCTTGACGTTCTCCGCCCCCAGCACTTCGCCCAACGCCACCGCCGCCAGCGCCGCCTGCTCCGGTGCGTTGACGCACGGCGGGCAGGAATGCGGAATCTGCAGATCAATGTTGCAGCCGTAAACCTGCGCCATGCCCTTGCACAGCGCGCGCAGGCGCTTGAGCAGTTCCTCATGCACCTCGTTGGACAGCGAACGGATGGTGCCGCTGAGTGAGGCGCTGGCCGGGATGATGTTGTGGGTGGTGCCGGCCTGCAGCTTGCCCACGTTGATCAATGCCGCTTCCATCGGGTCGATGTGGCGCCCGACGATGGCGCTGATTTCCACGGCCAGGCGCGCGGCCACCTGCAGTGGATCATTGGCACGGTGCGGCGCGGCGGCATGCCCGCCGATGCCTTCGATTTCGATCTCGAACACCGCCAGGGACTGCAGTGTCGGCCCGGTGCGCACGCTGGCCTGGCCGCCCGGCAATGCCGGCATGTTGTGGAAGGCATAGACCTCGTCGCACGGCCAACGCTCGAACAGGCCATCCTCGATCATGCGGATGGCACCGCGCCCGCCTTCCTCGGCCGGCTGGAAGATCACCACCACACGGCCACTGGCCGGCGGGTTGGCCACCAGGTGCTGGGCCGTGCCCAGCAGCGCGGCGGTGTGTCCGTCGTGGCCACAGGTATGGGCCACGCCCGGGCGCTGCGAACGGAATGGCAGCTCGTTCTGTTCGTCCATCGGCAGCGCGTCCATGTCCGCGCGCAGGCCGATCGACATGCCCGGCTTGCCCGAGTCGATCACCGCCACCACGCCGGTACCGCCCAGCCCGGTGTGAACCTCCAGCCCCAGGCCACGCAGCACCTCGGCCACCAGCGCCGAGGTGCGCTCTTCCTCGAAGCCCAACTCCGGCCAGGCATGAATGCGCTGGCGCCATTCGGCCATGCGCGGCGCAAGGTCCAGGACAGAAGCGGAAACAGCAGCCATGACGGTGACTCTCCAAAAGCAAGTGGGCGTGAGGACGATCAGACCAGAGTCCCACACCCCTGTCAAATTTAATTTCGATATTTTGAAGACACGACGAATTTTGTCTGGCATGATCCGGTCAAAGCACATCGCATAAATACCAGCTGTTTTCTGGAAACATGCGCCCCCGGAACCTTCCAACCCCCACACAGGGAACTGGAATAAATTTCGTAAATTCATGGATTCGACAACGGAAACCGCATGAATACCTCTGTCGCGCAAACTCTCCCCCAGCCCGTCATCACGCACTACATCGGCGGCAAGCCGGTGACGTCCAGCCGGCCGCTGTTCGCCAACATCAACCCTGCTACCGGCGAGATCGTCAGCCAGGTGCACGAAGCGGATGCGGCCATCGTTGACCAGGCCGTCAAGGCCGCACGCGATGCACTGCAGGGTCCCTGGGGCAGCTACACCGATGTGCAGCGCGCGGCCGTGCTGCGCAAGCTTGCCGATGGCATCCGCGCCCGCTTCGACGAGTTTGTTGCCGCAGAGATCCGCGACACCGGCAAGCCGCACAGCCTGACCAGCCACCTGGACATTCCCCGCGGCGCGGCCAACTTCGACGTCTTTGCCGATCAACTGGCCAACGGCGCCACCGAAGCCTTCCGCTCGCCCACCCCCGACGGTGGCACCGCACTGAACTACGGCCTGCGCACGCCGCGCGGCGTGATCGCGGTGATCTGCCCGTGGAACCTGCCGCTGCTGCTGATGACCTGGAAGGTGGCCCCGGCGCTGGCCTTCGGCAACACCGTGGTGGTCAAGCCGTCGGAGGAAACACCCAGCACCACCACCCTGCTGGCCGAGGTGATGAACGACGCCGGCGTGCCGCCGGGCGTGTTCAACGTGGTGCACGGCTTTGGCCCGGACAGCGCCGGCCAGTACCTGACCGAACACCCCGACGTGAACGGCATCACCTTCACGGGTGAAACCCGCACCGGCACCGCGATCATGAAGGCCGCTGCGGTGGGCGTGCGCCCGGTGTCGTTTGAACTGGGCGGCAAGAACGCCGCGCTGGTATTTGCCGACTGCGACCTGGATGCGGCCGTTGCCGGCATCACCCGTTCGGCGTTCCTCAACAGTGGCCAGGTCTGCCTGGGCACCGAGCGCATCTATGTGGAACGGCCGGTGTTCGACACCTTTGTCGCACGCCTGAAGCAGGCCGCCGAAGCACTGCGCCCCGGCGACCCTTACGGCGATGACACCAACTTCGGCCCGCTCATCAGCCAGGCCCACCGCGACAAGGTGTTGTCCTATTACGCACGCGCGCGCAACGAGGGCGCCACCATCGTCACCGGCGGTGGCATTCCGCAGCTGCCGGGCGCACTCGCCGGCGGCTGGTGGGTGGAGCCGACCATCTGGACCGGCCTGCCGTCCGACTCGGCGGTGATGACCGAGGAAATCTTCGGGCCGTGCTGCCACATCACCCCGTTTGACGACGAACACGAAGCCGTACGTGCCGCCAACGACAGCCCCTACGGCCTGGCGACCTCGATCTGGACCGGCAACCTGACCCGCGCGCATCGCGTGGCGGCCGCCATCGAAGTGGGCGTGGCGTGGGTCAACTGCTGGTTCCTGCGTGACCTGCGCACCGCGTTTGGCGGCGCCAAGCAATCGGGCATCGGCCGCGAAGGCGGCGTGCATGGGCTGGAGTTCTACACGGAGCTGCGCAATGTCTGCATCAAGCTTTGAATCACTGACCGGGTCTGCCCCGGTACGCGAGGCCGCGCGCCTGCTCGGCCAATCCGCCCAGACCGCCAGCGCCTGCGATCCGGTCAAGCCCCTGCTCGAATCCGGCGGCATCGACGCGGCCTATGCCGTGCAGCACCTGCTCACCGAGCAGGCACTGGCATCGGGAAGGCACCTGTCCGGCCGCAAGATCGGCCTGACCTCGGTGGCCGTGCAGCAGCAACTGGGCGTGGACCAACCCGACTACGGCATGTTGTTCGACGACATGGCCTACGGTGATGGCGAGGAGATTCCATTCGGCCGGCTGATCCAGCCCAAGGTCGAAGCCGAGATCGCCTTCGTGTTCGACCGTGACCTGGATGCCGAGCGCCCGACCCTGGCGCAGGTGCTCAACGCCATCGGCTACGCACTGCCCGCCATCGAAGTGGTCGACAGCCGCGTGCGTGACTGGAAGATCAGCATCCTGGACACCATCGCCGACAACGCCTCGTCCGGTGTCTATGTGCTGGGCGGCTCGCCGCGCAGGATCGACACGCTGGACCTGCGCCTGTGCGGCATGAGCCTGGAGCTGCGTGGCGAGCCCGTGTCGCTGGGCTGCGGCGCCGCCTGCCTGGGCAACCCCCTCAACGCCGTCGTATGGCTGGCGCGCACCGCCGCGCGCATCGGCCGGCCGTTGCGCGCCGGTGACACCGTGTTGTCCGGTGCGCTGGGCCCGATGGTGCAGGCACGCCCGGGCGACATCTTTGAAGCCCGCATCTCCGGCCTTGGCCGGGTTGCCGCGGCCTTTGCAGGAGAACACGCATGAGCAAGCGCAATGTCGCGGTGATCGGCTCCGGCAACATCGGCACCGACCTGATGATCAAGATCCTGCGCCATGGCCGCCACCTGCAGATGGCGGCACTGGTTGGCGTGGACCCGCAGTCCGATGGCCTGGCCCGTGCGCGCCGGCTGGAGGTGGCCACCACCCATGAAGGCATCGAAGGGCTGCGCGCGATGCCGCACTACGACAGCATCGACATTGTGTTCGATGCGACCTCGGCCGGCGCGCATGTCGGCCACGACCGTCTGTTGCGCGCCGATGGCAAGCGGGTGATCGACCTGACCCCGGCAGCTGTCGGCCCGTATGTGGTTCCGGCGGTGAACCTGGACCAGCACCTGGCCGCAGGCAACATCAACATGGTGACCTGCGGTGGCCAGGCAACCATTCCCATCGTCGCGGCGGTCTCGCAGGTGGCGCCGGTACGTTACGCGGAAATCGTGGCCTCCATCTCCAGCCGTTCGGCCGGCCCGGGCACCCGTGCCAACATCGACGAATTCACCGAAACCACCTCGCGTGCGCTGGAAAGCGTCGGTGGCGCCGCCCGCGGCAAGGCCATCATCGTGCTCAACCCGGCCGAGCCGCCGTTGATCATGCGCGACACCGTCTACTGCCTGACCGAAGGCGGCGACCGCGAGGCCATCCGTGCCTCGGTGGAAGCAATGGTGGCGCGCGTGGCCAGCTACGTGCCCGGTTACCGCCTCAAGCAGGACGTGCAGTTTGAAGCGCTCGACGCCGATGCCTGCGCGGCGATCCTGCAGCAGCCCGGCGCCGCTGCCGGCCTGAAGGTGTCGGTCTTCCTCGAAGTCGAGGGCGCCGGCCATTACCTGCCCGCCTACGCCGGCAACCTCGACATCATGACCTCCGCCGCACTCGCTGCGGCCGAGCGCATGGTCGAGGTCGCGCTTGCTCCCAACGCACCGGAGGTGGCTTGATGAGCCGCTTGTACATCCAGGACGTAACCCTGCGCGATGGCATGCACGCCATCCGCCACCAATATGGGCTGGACGCCACCCGCGCCATCGCCAGCGCCCTGGACCGCGCCGGCGTGGCCGCCATTGAAGTCGCCCACGGCGATGGCCTGGCCGGTTCCAGCTTCAACTACGGCTTTGGCCGTCACAGCGATCTGGAATGGATCAGCGCGGTGGCCGAAAGCGTGCAGCAGGCGATCCTCACCACCCTGTTGCTGCCCGGCATCGGCACCGTGCACGACCTGCGCCAGGCAGTGGCGGCCGGCGTGCGCTCGGTGCGCGTGGCCACCCACTGCACCGAAGCCGACGTGGCCCGCCAGCACATCGAGGAAGCCCGCCGGCTGGACGTCGATGTGGCCGGCTTCCTGATGATGAGCCACATGACCCCGCCGGCAGAACTGGCGGCGCAGGCGCTGAAGATGGAGAGCTACGGCGCGCACTGTGTATACGTGACCGACTCCGGTGGTGCGCTGACCATGGACGGCGTGCGTGACCGTGTGCGCGCACTGCGCGATGCCCTGCAGCCCAGCACCCAGATCGGCATCCACGCCCACCACAACCTGTCATTGGGCGTGGCCAACTCCATCGTCGCGGTGGAAAACGGCGTCACCCGCGTCGATGCCTCGCTGGCCGGCATGGGTGCCGGCGCCGGCAACGCGCCGCTGGAAGTGTTCATCGCCGCTGCCGACCGCATGGGCTGGGAACACGGCTGTGACCTGTACGCACTGATGGATGCGGCCGATGACCTGGTGCGCCCGTTGCAGGACCGGCCGGTGCGCGTGGATCGGGAAACACTGACCCTGGGTTACGCCGGCGTCTATTCCAGCTTCCTGCGTCACTCGGAAAAAGCCGCCGCCGACTACGGCCTGGACGCACGCTCGATCCTGGTCGAGCTGGGCGCTCGGCGCATGGTGGGTGGCCAGGAAGACATGATCGTGGACGTCGCGCTGGACCTGCTGGCGCGCAACAAGCACAAGGTGGAAAGCGCATGAGTTCCGTTGACCAACACATCGACCTGGCCGCGCTTGCCGCCCGCCTGGATGGCGCCGCGCACACCGCCACGGCCACCCCGCAGCTGGAGCAGGCCATCAGCCTGGAACAGGCCTATGCCATCCAGAAATTGAGCATCGCGCGCCGGCTGGCGCGGGGCGAGCGCGGCATCGGCATCAAGATGGGTTTCACCAGCCGCGCCAAAATGCAGCAGATGGGCGTGTCGGACATGATCTGGGGCCGGTTGACGTCCTCGATGCTGGTTGAGGATGGCAGCAGCGTCAGCCTGCAGGACTACGTGCACCCGCGCGTGGAACCGGAGGTGGCCTTCCTGATCGCACGTCCGCTGTCCGGCCGTGTCACCGCGCCGCAGGCCCTGGCCGCGGTGGAAGCGGTGGCCCCGGCGCTGGAGATCATCGATTCACGCTACGAGAACTTCCGTTTCTCGTTGACCGACGTGGTTGCCGACAACAGCTCCTCGTCCAGCTTCGTGGTCGGCCCGTGGTGCAGCCCGCATACCGACCTGGACAACCTCGGCCTGGTGATGGCTTTCGATGGCCGCCCGCAGGCGTTCGGCTCCAGCGCCGCCATTCTCGGCCACCCGCTGCGCTCACTGGTGGCTGCCGCACGTGTTGTCGCCGAGGCCGGTGAAAGCCTGCAGCCGGGCGACATCGTGCTTGCCGGTGGTGCCACTGCGGCCTGCGCACTGCGCGCGGGCATCCATGTCTCGCTGGAGATGCAGTCACTGGGCCGTTGCGGCTTCAACGTGGAGGCCTGAGCCATGCCCATCTTGCACGCCAACATTCTTGCCGGCCGCAGCCAGGAGCAGAAAGCCGCATTCGCACGCGCGGTGACACAGGCCGCGGTGGATCACCTGGGCGTTGCACCGGCCGCGGTGCGCGTCCTGGTCCACGAAATTCCACCCAGTGATTGGTTCACCGCAGGCGAGGCCAAATCGCCACCCACGCCCCAGCGCTGACACGGCACCTCCCCCACGCCGCTGCGTCCGACCCTGCGACTCCCGATTCCGAGTGACCAGACCATGTCCCACGCCGCACCTGCTGTACCTCCCTCCGCGTCAACCGGCACCCCCAGCAGGTTGTGGCTCCTGCTGCTGGTGGTGTTGATCGTCACCGCCGTCACCGAGTGGATCGGCCCCATCGCCATACCGCTGGGCTCGACCCGCATCGTGATCCTGCCGATGTTGATGGCGCTGCTGCTGACCACCGCACTGGCCGCCTGGCATGCGCGCATGCCCAGCGCACTGCGCCTGGATGTAACCC
The DNA here is from genome assembly GCF_056759635.1 of Stenotrophomonas sp. STEN056. Lineage (NCBI taxonomy): Bacteria > Pseudomonadati > Pseudomonadota > Gammaproteobacteria > Lysobacterales > Lysobacteraceae > Stenotrophomonas > Stenotrophomonas sp. STEN056. Next base: position 1,815 of record NZ_JBRRDL010000040.1, on the reverse strand, counting down.
TGCAGCGCCACGCAGGCAAACTGCTCAACGCCGCGCTGCTGTTGTTCATCGTCAAGCTCGGCCTGATGGCCGGGCACTCGATGCCCGAGTTGAAAAAAGTGGGCTGGGCACTGGCCTTCCAGGAACTGGGCCATGCATTTGGCACCATGGTGCTGGCCTTGCCGCTGGCACTGCTGCTGGGCATCAAGCGCGAAGCGGTGGGTGCAACGTTCTCCATCGGCCGCGAAAACAGCCTGGTCATCATCGGCCAGAAGTACGGCATGCAATCGGCCGAAGGCCGTGGCGTCCTTGCCGAATACATCACCGGCACGGTGCTGGGTGCGGTATTCATCACCCTGCTGGTCAGCGTGATTGCCCCGCTTGAGATCTTCGACCCACGCTCGCTGGCGATGGGCGCGGGCATGGGCTCGGGCAGCCTGATGGCCGCCGCGCTGGGGGTGATCACCGTCGGCATGTCGCCGGAGATGGTCAAGGAACTCACCGCCATTGCCGCCGCGGCCAACCTGATCGCCGGTGTTGTCGGCTTCTACTTCGCGGTGTTCATCACCCTGCCATTGTGCAACTGGCTGTACGCGCGGCTGGAGCCGGTGCTGGGCCGCACTGCACTGGCGCGGCGTGCACCTTCGGCCGACAGCCTGGACCCGCAGGCAGCCATGGCCGAGGAAGACGAGACTCCCTCCTTCGGCGACAGTGTCGTGGCACTGCTGTTGATGATCGTCGGCATTACCGTGAGCAACTATCTGGGCCACGGCGTGCTGCCGCAGCACACCCTGCCCGGCGTGGCGGTGATGGTGGCCATCGTGCTGGTCGGCCTGCTGCTCAAGCGGGTGCTGCGCCGCCTGCCGCTGATGCTGTTCCTGGCCGTGGGCGCGACGCTGGTGACGATTCCCGGTGGCTGGCCACTGGCTGATGCAATGGCCGAAACCATCAACCACGTCCAGTTCATGAGCATCACCACCACGGTGCTGGCGCTGGCCGGTTTCTCGGTGGCCCGCAAGCTGCCCATGTTCCGCCGCCTGGGTTGGCGCATCGTGCTGGTCTCGCTCACCGCCACCGCCGGCACCTTCATTGGTGCAGCGGCGATCGCCGAGTTCTTCCATTGATCCGGCCCGGCGATGCTCAGCGTTGATTCCGCGATGCACGGCACTGCAAGCGCACGTTGGCCCGCCAGCGTGCAGTTGCTGCATTGGCTGGGCCTGCTGCTGGTCACCGCCACCGCGGTGATCGGCCTGTTGATGGTGGACATGGAACGCGGCAGCGACCTGCGCAGGCTGTGCTATGGCCTGCACAAATCACTGGGCATGACCGCCTTGGCATTGGCCCTGCTGCGCGTGCTGGCACGCGCCCTCACGCCTGCACCGGCACCGGCGCCCGCTCGCGCATGGCAGGTGCAGGCCGCGCGTGCAACGCATCTGCTGATGTACGCGGTGCTGTTGGCACTGCCCCTGTCGGGCTGGCTGCTCAACTCCGTCGCCGGTCAACCCCTGCCGTGGTTCGGCCTGTTCGAAGTGCCGCCGCTGACCTCGCGCGCGCCGGAACTGCGCAAGGCGGTGGATACCGCACACCTCTGGCTGTTCTGGAGCCTGGCCGCACTTGTGGCGCTGCATCTGCTGGCCGTGCTGCAGCACCAGTTGCTGCAGCGTGATCGCCTGCTGCAGCGAATGCTGCCCGGCAAGCGCGGCTGAGCCGCGGCACGGAGAATCAAGCATGTCCGTCAGTACGTTCGACCTGTTCAAGATCGGCATCGGCCCGAGTTCCTCCCACACCGTCGGCCCGATGCGCGCGGCCGAGCGCTTCGTGCACCGCTGGCTGCTG
>NZ_JBRRDL010000039.1:0-35470 GCF_056759635.1 Stenotrophomonas sp. STEN056 | reverse complement strand
CACCGAGATCCCTCACGACAGCCTTGGCGGGCTGACGCCCGCCGAATTCCGCCAATACCACGAACCGGAAACCTCTAATTTAGCCTGGCATTGAAATACGGGAAGTCGACAGTGGTCGTTGATCAGCAGCGCTTTCTTGGTGCGCCACAGTGTTGCGCACCAAGCGATCTTCCAACCGCCGGCCCAGGCAACGGCAATGGCGATGATGGACCCGGCCAGTGGCGAGGAACCGCCGCCCTCCTTCTTCAACCCTCGTCCTCGTTTTCATCTTGCCCGTTCACTTCCTGTTGGCGCAGGCCGTTTCGGGTAGGCGCGGCAACGTTGGCATTGCTCGCCTCGTCGGGCAGCGGTGGGGGCAGTACTTTTTTGCTCATGGGCTTTTCGTGATCGTAGAAAAGGGAGCGATGGGAGAGCAGGCTTTTTCCTTATCGCCACATAGCGCCGTTGGCCGGAGGCATGGAGCGATGATGGGGGAACGGGTGCTGCCAATTCCAGAAATCCGCACTTTCTTCTCTTTGGTGCAGGGGACCGGATGGATGATCCATCGAGGCGACAATTATTCTGACGCAGGGGATGGGGTGATGAAGGGGTCAACCTCTGTGGATTTTCACAAGAGCGTGCCCCGATTTGGTCACCCCGCAAGCCACCTCCCTCTGTGATTAAGTGAACCTAGAATCGTTATTTTGAACCGCTATTTCTAAGCCCGTCCCACGGGACTTGGCATGCGGCGTAGAGCGCGGTCGCGGCATAGCTCCGGCATGAGCGTGTCAGCCTCTGCCTGCTTGAGCACGGCGATGATCTGGCTGTCGATAAAGCGGAAATTCTTCATGGAATTTCCTCGGGGAAGCGCACGAGAAAATACTACTACTGACGGTTTCCAATTCGTGGGGGCCGTCACCAAGAAGGTTGCAGGAAGAAGCAAAGCTTCTTCCTGCCGTCATTTGAATGTGAATTTTCAGCTTAGCAGGCGCAGAACAGTCTTGATGATCTGGTCCTTGTTACGAAAATCGTCCATCGTCATTTCCTTCAGTTTTTCCCCGATTTTGGCAAACTTTGCGTAGCCTTCCTTCAGAGCTGCAGTGTCCGTCAAGGACTTGCCCTCGCCCAATACCCACGCAATGGCTGCCAGTGTGGCAAAAGTGATGATTACCGCAACCACGGCTGCAGCTGCGTCAACCACGCCGGTAGGTGGCAGTATGGACTTGGCCCACAGGAACAAACTTTTCCCTGCTGACTGAGCAATGAATGTGGGTAAAATTCCCAAGGCAGAGGTTTTATCAAGTACTTGGCCGGTATACAGATAATACAGTGAGCAGATCGCCACCGCTTGTGTCGCGGTGATGTATACCGCACTCCCGGGAATGAATGACTCAGCGGCTACAGCTGCCAATGCAGTTCCAATGATGGCGGCTGCATATTTATTCTTGTTTCTTAGATGCTTGGCAAGCAGTAGGTCCTTTCTATTGATTTTGAGAAATGAAAAAACTGCATCGCGTAATTCATCTACACCACGGGTATCCATGGGGCGGTCTTTACGGGTTTTTGGGTCATATCCCTTGGTGCATGTGCCAAATACTCTTTTAACTCCGAGGCAATTCCGCCACTGTTCCATCACGCTCTGGAATTCTGATTCCTCCAGCTCATCCCATTCGTCGATTTTATTTATGACGACAAACACTTCACCGGAATTTTTCTTCAGATCTTCAAAGTTGGCTTTTTGGGAGCTGTCTGCCGATCCGGTGACTACGAAGATGCCAAGGTCGATAGACTCAAGGAATTCTTCGGTCTTTTCATTATTTTCTTTCCTGATATCACCAAGGCCGGGGCAGTCGATGATAAGGACGTGTTCATCCAATTTGTAAGGTGTGATTACTGTGGTCACGCCTGAGGTGGCGCCAACTTCGGCGAGTAAATCACCACGGTCACGCTCAAAAAATGCATTAAGCAGCGAGCTCTTGCCCGAGCTGACCTTGCCAACCAAGGCGATATTGATGTGCGCGCTATAATCTGGGGACTTGTCGCGGAACGCCTTGTCAAGGGCTTCGTTGAATTCCTGCTCATTGGATTGCATTTTATTTCCTTGATCTTGGGAGGTTGGTGGAGAACAGGCTGGGCTGGAGTCGAGATGATTGGCAAGGCCACTAGATTGGCTTAAATGCTTTGGTTTGTTAATTAAATCAAGTTATTGGTAAGTCGATTGGATAAATTAGCTGTAAATTTTACAGACAGATGCGGCTTTGGACTTTATTTTCCTCAGCCAAGGCAGTGGTGCGTGGATTTGAATTTTATCCCCCAGCCCAAACACCCACCAAAGCGTTTCCTGGTCATCCGCTACGCTGGCCCGCAACCGCAGCCAGTCGGTATCCGGCAATGGCTCCAACGTCTGATCTTCGCTGAGCGGGGTTTCCTGCAATATGCCGGCGGTATCGGGATGCACATCCGCCACCAGCTCCACCATTCCCGTTCCCTGCCGTGGAGTAAACGCGGCGGTAGGCAGGTAGGCATCCATGTCGAAGTCATCATCGCGTGCGGCGGCATCCAGCACTTCGGCACGCTGGATGCGGTGCAGGGCGAAGTGGCGCACGTCGGTGTAGTCGCCGACGCTGGCGATCAGGTAGCTGGCCGGGCCGCGTGAGGCCAGGCCTTTCGGGTGCAGGGTCATGGTTTTGACCTCGCCCTTGACCCGGCTGAAGTAGTCCACCTGCAGCTGGCGTTGTTCGAGCAGGGCGGTGGCCGCGCTTTCCCATACCTGGCCATCCACGCTGGCCGGCAGCAGGGTTTTGCCGTTGGGCAGGCTGCGCACGCGTTGCGCCCAGCGGGTGAGAGGGTTGTGCTGCAACGACTGCAGGTGGTTGCGGGCGGTGGCGAACTGGGGTTCCAGCAAGGCCAATACGCCGGGGGGCAGCAGATGCTTGAGGTGACCTTCGGCGAGATTCATCGCCAGCGCGGCGGCGGTGTCGGTGGCTGGCAGGGTGATCTGCGCCTGGCTGTCGAAACTCCAGCGAAGCGTTTGGCCATCGTTCTGGCTGATCAACGGGAAACGGGTGCTGAGTTTCTCGCCCAGGTCACGTTGCAAAGTGCGCGGGGTGACCGAAAAGCCGCGCTGCTCAAGGGCGATCTTGAGTTCCTGCACGGAAGCACTCTTGGGGTAGCGCGGAATCAATCCGAGCAGGACAAGACTGCGGACGAGGGGGTCTTTGGGATCATTTTTGGACATGGCGTTTGCAGGCAATCCGTCTGGGGTTGCAAGGGGCCGTTGCGCTGGAGGGCGCATGGCGTGGCAGAAAACCGACGTTAGTCAGTTGTCGCGACGGTTCCTGTCGCGGTTGCCGGGCCTTGCAGGGAGGGGGCTGGATTGGCAGGTGATGTGCCGGCTTGCGCTGCGCTGGTGTACTCGGGCACGACCGGGTAGGCGATGGCGTCGTCTTCAAACGCATCGGTTTCCATCATCACGTTGATGATGGTTGGCAGCAGTGCGCCGAGCAGGGCATTGGCATCGCGTAGCTGGTTGCGGTTGGTGCTGCTGTTCCAAGTAGCGCCGCCATGCACGAGCTGGTTACGCAATACATAGAGACGGCCCAGCACGGTGGTCAGCAGGTCGGCGGTGCGGTGCCCGAGCAGGGCGTCCATTGCCGCTTTGCGGCTGGCGTTGAATTGGGATTTCCAGCGCTCGCTGGGGTCGTGATCGCGCAGAGCACGCCAGAACGGGGAAAAAACGTAGCGGTTATCGATCAGCAGCCGGATCGGGCCGGGAAACTGTTTGAACAGCAAGGAATGCAATTGCTGATGCGTGTCAGCAGCGACCAGGCGGGCAACGAAACTGGCGACACGCTCACGCTCACTCTGTTCGCTGTCGAACTCGCCGGCGTAGGCCGCATTGAAAGCGATCCATAGCTGGATGAACCGAGTGTCGTCGTCATCGATGCTGCGCTCGGAACGCTGCAGCCAACTGATTGCGCGGTGCAGGCGGATGGCGAGCGCTTCGCTCTGGCAATCCCTTGCCGCGCGGTGGCGCTCGCGTAGCGCACCGGCCGTCATGACTCTCATGATGAAGCGTGTTTCCTCTTCCGTGTTGCAATACCCCTGCCTTGCCAGTCCTCGGCTCGGCCCCCTGTGCATGAAGATGACGTTTACTTTGTCATTTGGCAATACACCGCTATAGCGGCTCAGAATTCGGGAAGTTTAGGTGTCGGGTTTACCACTACCCTGTGTGGGCTCACGACAATTCCGGACTTGGCGATTTCGGGCGTTGTTCGCAGCTGGTTGCACAGATACGGCAGAGGGCTTCGGTCTTGCCAGCGTCAGCAGCATCTTTGCAAGCGGTCGGCTGAGCGGTATGTCCCGGTGGCTGTTCAAGGGCGGCCGTTGCGGCTCTTCGCTTTGAAAGCATCGGGGGAAGCCTCGGAACGAGGCGCAGCCCGTCAGCCCAGCGGCAACCGCAACTCCGCCTGCAGCCCGTTTCCGGTATCGGTGAGCATGAGCTCGCCGCCGTAGCTTTCGACGATGTCGCCGACGATGGCAAGGCCCAGTCCGCTGCTGCCTTCGCGCTGATCCAATCGCACGCCACGTTGCGTCACTTTCTGCAACGCGGCATCGTCCAGGCCGGGGCCGTCGTCCACCACCTGCACATGCAGGTGCCCGTCCGCGGCAAGCGCGTGCACGCGTACCGCGTGCGTCGCCCAACGGCCCGCGTTGTCGAGCAGGTTGCCCAGCATTTCTTCCAGGTCGGCGGTGGCGCCGGCAAAGTGCAGCTGCGGATCGATGTCGTCCGCGATGAAGGTGATGCCACGCCCGGCATGCACGCGTTGCATCAGTCGGCACAGCGCCTGCACGACCGGCAGCACCGCGCTGCGCTCGTGCCGCTGCGCTGCCACTCCGGCAGAGAGGTAGCGTTCGATGCTGTGCTGCATGCGGGTGCTCTGTTCGCGCACGGTCTGCCGCCAATGCTCGCCGGGGCCGTCGGCTTCGGCATGCAACACACTCAAGGGCGTTTTCAATGCATGTGCCAGATCCTGCGCGCCGGTGCGCGCGCGGTTGACCATGCGCTGGTGGTGCGCAAGCAATGCATTGAGTTCCTCGGCCAGCGGGGCGACTTCACGGCCCAGCCCGTCGCTGCTGATCCGGGTGATGTCCCCTGTACGCACCTGTTCCACACGTTTGCCGAGTGCGCGCAGCGGCCGCAGGCCGAAATGCACCTGGCTGGCCAGCACCGCCAGCCAGGCGGCGACCAGCGCCGCCATCGCCAGCGCGGCACGTTGACGGAAGTGCGCGACGTCAGCATCCAGCTGGCTGCGGTCGGCGGCAACGGTGACCTGCAGCGGTGCCTGGCTGCGCGGCAGGCGCACCTGCTGGGTCAGCCCGCGCAGCGGTTGTTGCAACGGGCCGGTGAAATCCACGCCCTGCGCTTGTGTGGGCATGCGGGTCACTGGCGGCGAAAGGCTTTCGTCCCAGAGCGAACGTGACTGCAGCAACGCTTGTCCGTCGCCTGCGCTGATCTGCCAGTAGGCCCCGGAAAACACCCGCTGGAAGCGCGCGTCGTTGGGCGTCTGTCGCAATGCCAGTGTGCCGTCGGCGGCAATCTCCGCCTGCGCCAATACGGTGAGCAGATCCTGCTGCAGTTGGGCATCCAGGCGGTCGCGGGCTGCCTGCTCGAACAGGCGGCCCAGCAGCACGCTGGCAAGCATCGACACCAGCACCAGGCCCAGCCCGCCGGCCAGCAACAGGCGCGCACGCAGCGAGAGTGCCTTCATGCCGGCGCGACCAGCCGCCAGCCCTGGCCGCGCACGGTCTGGATCATGTCCGCGCCGATCTTGCGTCGCAGCCGCCCGAGCAGCACATCCAGCGCGTTGGAGTCCGGGTCATGGCCACCGTCGAAGATCTGGTCGCCCAGCCGTTCACGGCTGATGACCTTGCCGTCATGGTGGATGAAATAGCTGAGCAGGCGGAATTCCTGCGGGCTCAATGCCAATGCCTGGCCGTCGAGGGTGAAGCGCCCCGCGTTGATTTCCAGCTGCAACAGGCCGCATTGCAGGTGCGGGTTGGCGTGCCCATTGCTGCGACGGATGAGCGCGCGCAGGCGCAGGACCAGTTCGTCGGCCTGGAAGGGTTTGGTCAGGTAGTCATCGGCGCCGGCATCGAACCCGGCCAGCTTGTCGTGCCAACGCCCGCGTGCGGTCAGCACCAGCACCGGGAAACTGCGGCCGTTGCCGCGCCAGCGCTCGATCACGCTCAACCCGTCCAGGCCGGGCAGGCCCAAGTCAACGACGGCGGCCTGCAGTTCTTCGATCTGTCCCAGTTCCTCGGCCGCACGCCCATCGCTGACATGGGCCACGACATAGCCGGCCTGCTCCAGCAGTGGCTGCAGGCGTTGCGCCAGTTCGAGGTCGTCTTCGGCCAGAAGGACTCGCATCAGTCGTCCCGTTCGGTCTTCAGCAGGGCACCGCTGCGCGCATCATAGTCGAGCTCGATCACGACGCCGTCGGCACGCAGGATCTCCACCTCGTACACACCGTCGTCCAGTTCCACCTCCAGCAGCTTGCCGGGATGCCGCTGCAAGGCGTCGCGCACGATGCGTTCCAGCGGCACGTAGTGGCCTTGTTTCAGCGCCTGGCGCGCCGCCTGCTGCGCGGCATCCTGGCCATGGCCGGTGGCCACGGGCGTGATCAACAACAGCAGCAGGGGCAGGCAGGCGCGATACATGAGGGGCAGGGGCGAAGAGGTGCCGCCAGTAATAGCGCGACAGACTAACCGTTGCCTAACAACGGCGGCTAAGCCGTTGTTAGGGGCGCGGCACAGACTGGTCGGGCCGGGCTGATCCGGCAGCACTCAAGGAGTTCCCTCATGTTGAAGTCATTGTTTGTCACGGGTGCCGTTGTACTGGCATTGAGCGCCCCGGCCTATGCACAGAGCCGCATGCTGGGCATGGCCGAGGTCGAGCAGAAACTGCGCGCCGCCGGCTATACCCAGATCCATGAGATCGAGAAGGATGACGGGCTTTGGGAAGCGGATGTATCGCGTGGTGATGGGCGCTTTGCCGAAGTGTGGGTGGACCCGGCCAGCGGCGAGATGTTCGACGAGCACGATGGCCGCGCTTTGCTGGACAGCCAGCAGATTCTCGCCCGTGCGGCGGCCGCAGGCCTGCGTGAGATCCACTCGCTCGAACGCGATGGTGCCACCTGGAGCCTGGAGGCACGCAATGCCCGCAACCAGCGTGTGGAAGTGCGCATGAGCGGCATCGATGGCCGCATCCTGCACAGCAAGCGTGATGGCTGGCTGGACTGAGTGCGCACTGACAGGAGCAGCCAAGCGCGGGCTGCTTCTGCGGGAAATCAAATCAGTTGCGTGCCACCTGGAAGCCGGCAAACGACTGGCTGGTGGGCATCAGTTCCAGCCGATTGACGTTCAAGTGCGGTGGCAGCGAGGCCACCCAGAAAATCTGCTCGGCAATGTCCTCGGCGGTCATCGGGTTGGCACCGCCATAGAGCTGGTCCGAGGCGGCCTGGTTGCCATGCGTGCGCACCAGGGTGAATTCGGTTTCGGCCATGCCTGGTTCGATCGCGGTCACGCGCACGCCGGTGCCATGCAGGTCCGAGCGCAGGCCCAGTGAGAACTGGCTGACGAAGGCCTTGGTGCCGCCATAGGCATTGCCGCCCGGGTACGGATACAGCGCGGCGGTGGAGCTGATGTTGATGATCGCGCCACGGCGTTCGACCAGCTTGGGCAGCAGGCGATGGGTGAGTGTCACCAGCGCGGTGATGTTGGTGTCGATCATGGTGCGCCAGTCTTCCAGGCTGGCGTGCTGCGCAGCGGCTGTGCCCTGGGCGAGGCCGGCGTTGTTGACCAGCAGGTCGATGTCGCGGAACGCCGGCGGCAAAGCGGCAAGTGCCGATTCCATCGCGGCGGCATCGCGGATGTCGAAGGCCGCGGCATGGACGGTGTCTGCGCCAAATTCTTCAACCAACGGCTGCAGGCGCTCGGCGCGGCGGCCGGTGGCGATCACTTTCCAGCCGGCGGCGGCAAAGCGGCGGACAGCGGCGGCGCCGAAGCCGGACGTGGCGCCGGTGATCAATGCAGTCTTGGACATGGGCAGGTTCCGCGGGGAGGGGGATGTGATTTTGGCACTGTGCAGGCTGTTGGGCATCCCGTTGTGAGTTGCGAGGGCGTGCGGGGAGAATTTCGGCAGTGTGGTGTTTTGGAAAGCCTGAGTTCAAAAGCTTCACCCCTCCCCAGCCCTCCCCTTGCCGGTGGCAAAGGGAGGGGGCGGATCACTTGCGTAAGCCGGGATTGCCGCAGCTGTGGCTTCTGCTCCCTCCCTTTGCCACCGGCAAGGGGAGGGCTGGGGAGGGGGCCGTTGTCTTTTACCAGGGAAAACGAACACGACATGCCGGGATGCGTTGTACTCACCAAGCTACGAACTGATCCATAAAAAAGCCCCAACATCACAGGGATGCCGGGGCTTGGATATTTCAAAAAATCTTCCGGGCGCCCCGTCAGCCGCAACAGCCCCCTTTGAGTAAAAGGGCGCGCGCCGACAGGCGCGGGGATGTGGGTGTAGAAAGCACGGGGCCCAAGGTTTGCAAAGCAAACTTTGGGGTAACACCGCCTCAGGCGGTGTTACTGCGCCTTGATCGCCATCGCCTGCAGACCGCTGCCGTCCAGCTTGGACTTGGCTTCGGCCAATTCGCCGGCGGTGCCGTACGGCCCCATGCGCACGCGGTACACGGTGTTGCCGTTGATCTGCGCGGACTCCACGCGTGCGGCCAGGCCCATCATCGCCAGCTTGGCCTTGGTGGCCTCGGCTTCGCCGGACGCGCCAAACGCGCCGGCCTGCAGGATGTAGCGCACGTTCTCCGCCGCTGCAGCAGGCGCTGATGCGGCCGGCGCCGGGGTTGCCGTTGCAGGCCTGGGGGCAGGCTGCACGCTGGCGACCTGCGCCGGGGCCGTCACCGGGCGCGGCGTTTCATTGACCGGCGTCGGCTGATGTGCGGCTTCGCTGACCGGCGCCGGGAGCGCTGCAGTGGTTGCCGGAACCGGCCGGCCTTCCAGGGCCGCCTGCGCGCGCTGGGCTTCGGTCGGCGGCGCGGCTGCGGCGGCAGCACGTGCGGCCGCCGCGCGGCGCTGTTCTTCGGCACGGGCGCTGGCTGCCAGCTCGGCATCGGACATCTGCACTTCGGTGCCCGGGAGCAGGGTGTAGAAGTCGTACTGCGTGGCGGGCTTGTCTTCGGGCCGGGTAGCGGCCGGCGTCGCGGGCCGGGGCGCTTCCACCCCGGCGTCGATGTCGGCGTCGGCCACGGGCGCCGGCTGCGCATCCGGGTTGGGCTGCGGGCCCACCCGCAGGAAACCGTCGCCGTCCTTCTTGAACAGGTTCGGTGCCGCCAGGAACACCACGGCCGCGATCGCCGCACCGGCCACCAGCCACACCCAGGCGGGTGTGCCGTTGCCGCTGTTGCGCCGCGCCTGCGTCTTGCCGCGTCGTGCTGCCATGTTTACTGCGTCTCCTTGACTTACATCTTTTCCGGGGCACTGACGCCCAGGATGCTCAAACCATTGGCCAGCGTCTGCCGTGCGGCGCAGGCCAGGGTGAGCCTGGCATTGCGTGCACGGGCATCGTCCACCAGCACCTGCGTGCCGTGATACCACGTGTGGAAAGCGTGCGCCAATTCACGCAGATACTGCGCGACAAGGTGCGGTTCCAGCGCGATGCCGGCCGCTTCCACTACTTCCGGATAACGTGAGATTTCGTTCATCAATTCCAGCGATGCATCGTCGTCGAGCAACGACAGCGCCGCCAGGCCGTCGGCCTGCTTGTAGTCCAGGCCCTTCTCCTGCGCCTGGCGCAGCAGCGAGCAGACGCGGGCATGCGCGTACTGCACGTAGAACACCGGGTTGTCGTTGCTCTGCTGGCGGGCCAGGTCGATGTCGAAGGTCAGCTGCGAATCGGGCTTGCGTGCGATCAGGAACCAGCGCACCGCGTCGCTGCCGACTTCGTCGATCAGGTCACGCAGGGTCAGGTAGCTGCCGGCACGCTTGGACAGCTTCACTTCCTCGCCGCCGCGCATCACCGTCACCATCTGGTGCAGCACGTATTCCGGCCAGCCCTTGGGGATGCCCAGGTCCAGCGCCTGCAGGCCGGCACGCACGCGTGCCAGCGAGCCGTGGTGGTCGGCACCGAGCTCGGTGATGGCGCGCTCGTAACCGCGCTGCCACTTGCTCAGGTGGTAGGCCACGTCCGGCAGGAAATAGGTGAAGGTGCCGTCGGACTTGCGCATCACGCGGTCCTTGTCGTCACCAAAATCGGTGGAGCGCAGCCACAGCGCGCCGCCTTCCTCGTAGGTGTGGCCCGAGGTGATCAGCTGCTGCACGGTTTCGGCGACCTTGCCGTCCTTGTACAGCGAGCTTTCCAGGAAGTAGATGTCAAAATCCACGCCGAACGCGGCCAGGTCCAGGTTCTGCTCGTTGCGCAGGTAGGCCACGGCGAAGCGACGCACTTCTTCCAGGTTCTCGGCATCCTTGGCGCCGACGATATGGCTGCCTTCCAGGTCCACGGTCTGGCCCAGCAGGTAGGCCTTGGCTACGTCAGCGATGTACTCGCCGTTGTAGGCATCGGTCGGCCACTGCGCATCGCCCGGCTTGAAGCCGCGCGCACGTGCCTGCACCGACTTGGCCAGGTTTTCGATCTGCACACCGGCGTCGTTGTAATAGAACTCGCGCTTGGCGTTCCAGCCGTTGGCTTCCAGCACGCGGGCGATGCAGTCACCGATGGCGCCGGCGCGGCCGTGGCCGACATGCAGCGGGCCGGTCGGGTTGGCCGAGACGTATTCCACACCCACGCTGCGGCCATTGCCGCTCAGGTTACGACCGTAGTCCTCGCCTTCCTTGAGCACGCTGACCACTTCACGCTGGAACGCGGTGGGGGCGAGTTTGAAATTGATGAAGCCCGGGCCGGCAATCTCCACCCGCGCGATGTCGTCACTGGCCGGCAGTGCTTCGACCAGTGCCTGGGCAAGTGCACGCGGGTTGCTGCGTGCGGCCTTGGCCAGCAGCATCGCGACGTTGGATGCGAAATCGCCGTGTTCGCGGGTCTTGGGTCGTTCGACCACGAAATCCGGCGGCAGGGTGTCGGCAGGCAAGGTGCCGTTGGCGCGCAAGGCTTCGATGCCTTGGCCGATGAGGGCGCGGAGTTGGGCTTTCACGTGACTGTTCTGCTTGAAGCGCGGAACTGACCATTTTACCTGACCGACGGCGTGCCCGCCCCGACGGCACGGGGGCAGGGGTCAGGAATGTCAAAACGGTAGTCAGCTGGCGTGATGGGGCCGTTCAGACCCAGCCGCGGGCGGCCAGTGACACCGGCGGGCCATCGCCAACCACGAAATGGTCCAGCAGGCGCACTTCCAGCAGCGCCAGCGCCTGCTTCAGGCCGGTGGTGATGGCACGGTCGGCGGCCGATGGTTCAGGGTTTCCGGAAGGGTGATTGTGGCCGACGATCACCGCTGCAGCATTGTGCGCCAGCGCCCGCCGCACCACCTCGCGAGGATGTACCTGGGCGCTGTCGACGGTGCCGCTGAACAGTTCTTCGAAGGCCAGCGCCCGGTGGCGGGTGTCCAGGAACAAGGCCGCGAACACCTCCTGCGGCCGGTGCCGCAGGCGCTGGGCGAAGTAGCGTCCAGCCGAATCCGGGTCGGTGAGGCTGGCCCCGCGCTCCAGTGCGGCGGCCAGGTGACGCTGGCCCAGTTCCAGTGCCGCGCGCAATGCACAGGCGCGCGCCGGCCCCAGGCCGGGCAGGCGTGCCAGCGCGGTGGCATCGCGGTCGAGCAGGGCCCGCAACGGGCCGTGCTGCAGCAGCAGTTCGCGGGCGGTCTGCACGGCATCACGCCCGCGTAGCCCGGAACCCAGGAAAATGGCCAGCAGTTCGGCGTCGGAGAGCGCGCCTGCGCCTTGTGACAGCAGTTTTTCGCGCGGGCGTTCAGCGCGTGGCCAGTCTCGTATATGCATTGCCAAAGGTTGTGCGCAGATGACCAGAAGCTGCATCGGCCACGACAAACCCTTCGGTTAAGCTAACCATTCTTGTGCAGCTAGGAACTTCCCCTCGTGACCAGCGTTTCCCCGACAACCCAGGCGCCCCATCGGCCGCTGGAGGGACAAAAGCTGCTGTTGTGCGTGGGCGGCGGCATCGCCGCTTACAAAGCGCTGGACCTGGTGCGCCGGCTGCGTGATGCCGGTGCCGTCGTGCAGGTGGCCATGACCGCCGGCGCCCAGCAATTCGTCACCCCCCTCAGTTTTCAGGCGTTGTCCGGCAACCCGACCCGCACCACGCTGTGGGACAGCAGCGCCGAACAGGCCATGGGCCATATCGAACTGGCGCGCTGGGCCGACCGCATCGTGGTTGCCCCGGCCACGGCCGACCTGCTGGCGCGGCTTGCGCACGGCAATGCAGATGATCTGGTGACCACGCTGTGCCTGGCCACCACCGCGCCGCTGACCGTGTGCCCGGCGATGAACCACCGCATGTGGCTGCACCCGGCCACGCAGGCCAACATCACCCTGCTGCGCGAACGCGGCGCGCAGGTGATCGGGCCGGAGGACGGCCCGCTGGCCGAAGGTGAATCCGGCCCCGGCCGCCTGAGCGAAGTGCCCACGATCATTGCTGCGCTGGCAGGCAACCTCGCGCCGAAGGCGCCGGCCAAACCGGGCCGGCTGCAGGGCATGCGCGTGTTGATCAGCGCCGGCCCCACCTACGAAGACCTGGACCCGGTGCGCTATGTCGGCAACCGTTCCAGCGGCAAGATGGGCTACGCGCTGGCGGCCGCCGCCGCCCGGCAGGGCGCGCAGGTGGTGCTGGTCAGCGGGCCGGTGCAGTTGCCGACGCCGGCCGGTGTGCAGCGCATCGATGTGCGCTCGGCTGCGCAGATGCGTGAAGCCGTGCTGTCCGCGCTGCCGGCGGACATCTACATTGGCGCCGCGGCCGTGGCCGACTACACCCCGCGTCAGGTCTCGCCGCAGAAGCTGAAAAAGACCGCCGGCTCCCAGACCCTGACCCTGGAACTGGTGCGCACCGCCGACATCCTGGCCGAAGTGGCCGTACAGGAGCAGGCGCTGAAGCTGGTGGTCGGCTTTGCCGCCGAAACCCACGACGTGGAGAAGTACGCGCGTGGCAAGCTGGCCGACAAGCATCTGGACCTGATCATCGCCAACCAGGTCGGCATTGCCGGCAACGGCTTTGAGAGCGACCAGAACGCCGCCATCGCCTACTGGAACGGCGGCCAGCGCGAATTCCCGGGCACCGCCAAGACGCAGCTGGCCGAACAATTGCTGGATTTGATCGCCGAGAGGTTGGACGCATGAGCCTGGACACCGCACTGCAACCCTTGCAGGTAAAGCTGCTGGACCCCCGTTTCGGCGACACCTGGCCGTTGCCGGCCTATGCCACCGAAGCCAGCGCCGGCATGGATCTGCGTGCGGCCATCGAGTCGCCGCTGACCCTGGCGCCGGGCGATGCGGCGCTGCTGCCCAGCGGTATCGCCATTCATGTGGCCGATCCGGGCCTGTGTGCGGTGGTCTTGCCGCGCTCGGGGCTGGGGCATCGCCACGGCATCGTGCTGGGCAACGGTACCGGGCTGATCGATGCCGATTACCAGGGGCCGCTGTTGATCAGCGTCTGGAACCGCGGCCGTGAGGCCTTCACCATCGAGCCGGGTGACCGCATCGCGCAATTGGTGGTGATGCCAATCGCGCGCGTGAGCCTGCAGGTAGTGGATACTTTCGTGGACAGCGCCCGTGGAACGGGTGGATTCGGCCATACCGGAGTGCGCTGACAGGGGAAATCGCAATGAGCCATGGGAATGAGAGCGGGCGCCCGAGCGCTTCGCTGGGTCGTTCAACACCGCTGTTGGCGGTACTGCTGTTGCTGTTGGCGGCGTGGTTTGGCTGGAGCACGGTCAACCAATGGCTGCAGTCCGGCACCGGCACCGCCTTGGAGCAGGCCCGCGACCAGGCGGTTGCCGACGTGCAGAACGCGATCAACGCGCAGACCGCACAGTTTGGC
The DNA here is from genome assembly GCF_056759635.1 of Stenotrophomonas sp. STEN056. Classification (NCBI taxonomy): domain Bacteria; kingdom Pseudomonadati; phylum Pseudomonadota; class Gammaproteobacteria; order Lysobacterales; family Lysobacteraceae; genus Stenotrophomonas; species Stenotrophomonas sp. STEN056. Next base: position 21,429 of record NZ_JBRRDL010000039.1, on the reverse strand, counting down.
AGGCAGCTGGCGCTGGAGCCGGTAACCGCTGCATTGGCCAGCGGCGATGCCAACGCCACCGTGCTGGCGGTACGCGAGAAGTGGGCCGGCGTGGAGGACGCGCAGGTGCTCGACGCGACCCTGGCCCAGGCCTATGCCGACCCGGCAGCCTTTGGTTATTCGCGCCTGGCGTTGCTGGAACTGGCCTTGGCCGAAGGCAAGCCGGTCGCGCGCGTGGTGCGTGACAACGGCGGCCCGCGCCTGGGCCTGGCCGCGCCGGTGCAGTTGCAGGACAAGGCGGCGGTGATCTACATCCGCCAGCCGCTGACCCGTTTGACCACCGTGTTCGACGCGATTGATTTCCCCGGCCGCGCCTTCCTCGGCCTGCGCCAGGGCGGTTTCACCATCGTGCAGAAGGGCAACAGCGAGCTCGGCGGCGGTGCCGATGCCCTGGCCCGGCCGGTGGGTGATACCGGCTTGCGCGTGGTGGCGGAACTGCCGGATGTGGCGGAAGGCCCGCTCGGGCTGGGAATGATTTCCGGCGCGCTGGTGACCGTGTTGCTGGTGGCCACGGCGCTGTTGCTGCTGTTCGGCCGCAAGCGCCTGAGCAAGCTGGCGGTGTTGCGCCGGAAGGATGGCGGCGAGCAGGACAGCGGCCTGACGTTGCAGGAATCGCTGCAGCAGGAACCGCTGCCGGTGGTGGCCTCCGCACGCGCTGCCGCTGCCGATGCGCCGCGTCCGGAACCGGGCGCCGAGGCCGTGGTGCCGGGCATCTTCCGCGCCTACGACATCCGCGGCGTGGTGGGCACCGAATTGACCGCCAATGTCGCCACTCTGATTGGCCATGCCATCGGCAGTGAGATGCAGTCGCAGGGGCTGCGCGATGTAGTGGTGGGCCGTGACGGCCGCCTGTCCGGGCCGGAGCTGGTGGAAGGCCTGGTTGAAGGCCTGCGCCGCGCCGGCTGCGATGTCATCGACATCGGCCTGGCACCGACGCCGGTGGTGTACTTCGCCAGCTACCACCTGCGCGCGGGCAGCTGCGTGGCGGTGACCGGCAGCCACAACCCGCCGGACTACAACGGCTTCAAGATCGTCATCGGCGGCGAAACCTTGTCCGGCGATGCCATCACCGATCTGTACCGGCGCATCCAGGAAGGCCGCCTGCACCATGCAGAAAGTGCCGGCAGCCTGCAGCAGCGCGAGGTCATTGCCGACTACGTGCAGCGCATTGCCGACGACGTGCAGCTGGACCGCCCGCTCAAGGTGGTGGCCGATGCCGGCAATGGCGTGGGCGGTGCCGTGGCGCAGCAGCTGCTGGAAGCCATCGGTGCCGATGTCATTCCGTTGTATTGCGACGTGGATGGCAGCTTCCCCAACCATCACCCGGACCCCAGCGAGGCGCACAACCTGCAGGATCTGGTGCAGACGGTGAAGCGGTTCGACGCCGACATCGGCGTGGCCTTCGATGGCGATGCTGACCGTCTTGGCGTGGTCACCCGGGAAGGCCAGATCATCCACGCCGACCGCCTGCTGATGTTGTTTGCCGCCGACGTGCTCACCCGCAACCCGGGCGCGATGGTGATCTACGACGTCAAATGCACCGGCAAGTTGTCCGACTACATCCTGCGCAACGGCGGCAGCCCGATGATGTGGAAGACCGGGCATTCGCTGATGAAGGCGAAGATGCGCGAAACCGATGCGGAACTGGCCGGCGAGATGAGTGGCCACTTCTTCTTCAAGGAGCGTTGGTACGGTTTTGACGACGGCCTGTACGCGGCCGCGCGCCTGCTGGAAATTCTGGCCCAGCGTGATGAATCGCCGGAAGAGGTGTTCGCCGAACTGCCCGATGCGGTCTCCACGCCGGAGCTGAAGGTGCCGGTGGAAGAGGGCACCCAGCATGCACTGGTGACGCTGTTCGTGGCTGCCGCACAGGTGGAGGAGTCGCCGTTTGCCGGTGCGCGCCTGTCCACCATCGACGGCCTGCGCGCCGACTTCAACGATGGTTGGGGCTTGGTGCGCGCGTCCAACACCACGCCGGTGCTGGTGCTGCGTTTCGAGGCCAATGACGAAGCGGCGCTGGAACGCATCAAGGGGGTGTTCCGCGAACAGCTGCGGCAGGTGTTGCCGGCGGGGACCGAATTGAAGTTCTGATGCGCTGAAGGTGTCTGGCGTGTGGAAGGCTGTTCATGTGATGCATGGGCGGCCTTCTTTTTTTGGGGAGGGGTAAGGCGCGCCGCGCTTCAGCTACCACCAAAACGCAAACCCACGCCCGGCTCGGTGAACAGGTAGCGCGACTCCAGTGCCGAATCGCCGAGCTTGTGGCGCAGGCGGCCGACCAGGATGCGCAGGTAATGCGTGTCGTGCCGATGCGTCGGCCCCCAGATTTCCTGCAGTATCTGCGGCTGGGTAACCACGCGCCCGGCGTTGCGCAGCAACAGCGCGAGCAAGGCGTATTCCTTGCGGGTCAGTGCCACGGGCTCACCCTGCACGCGCACCTCGCGGCGGGCCAGGTCGATATGCAGATTGCCATCGTCGAATACCGGCACCTGGCCTTCGCTGTCGGTGCTGCGGCTGCGCAGCAGGGCGCGCACGCGCGCCATCAGTTCCTGCGTGCCGAACGGCTTGGTCACGTAATCGTTGGCGCCGTTGTCCAGTGCGCGCACTTTCTCCGCTTCGCCGGCGCGCACGCTGAGCATGATCACCGGCACCTGGCTCCACTGCCGCAGCTCGGCCAGCACGTCGTGGCCTTCGATGTCGGGCAGGCCGATGTCCAGGATCACCATGTCCGCGCCTTCTTCGGTCAGCCGCTGCAAACCCTCCGCGCCGGTCGCGGCCTGGCTGACGGCATAACCCTGCGCACGCAGCGAGATGTCGAGGAAGCGGCGGATCTGCACTTCGTCGTCGATCACCAGCACGCGAGCTGGCGGAATGGCGGGCGCGTCAGTCATCGCCTTGCGGGGTTTCCGGATGCGGCTGGAGCAGGGGCAGGGTCATGCGCACCAGCGTACCGCGTCCGTCGCGGCCCGGCAGCGCCTCCACGTGGCCGCCGTGCGCGCCGATCATGCCCTGGCAGATGGTCAGGCCCAGGCCGGTGCCCTGGCGGCCACGATCACCGCGTTCCACGCTGTAGAACATGTCGAAGATGCGTGCGCGTTCGTCATCGGGAATGCCCGGGCCTTCGTCGATGACCTCGATGCACAGCGTTCCGTCCTGCTGGCGTGCTCGCACCTGTACGGGTACAGCGGGCGGTGAGAACTTGGCGGCGTTCTCCATCACGTTGAACACGGCCTGTTCGACCAGCGCCGGGTGCACCCAGATCGGCGCCAGATCATGCGGGATGTCGAGCTGCAGCTGCACGTTGGGCTGGTAACGCTGCAGGCGCCGCGCGGCCGAGCCGATCAGTTCGTCCACGCCGATCCAGTCGCGGCTGAGCTTCAGGCCGTCATGGCCCAGCCGGGTCATGTCCAGCAGGTTCTGGATGTAGCGGTCCAGGCGCTCGCCTTCGACAACGATGGTGTCGAGCAGGGCGCGGCGGTCGTTGGCGTCCATCGCCTCGGCGTAGCTGGACAGGCTGTCGGCCGAACCGATCATCGCCGCCAGCGGCGAACGCAGGTCATGCGATACCGAGGACAGCAGGGCCGAGCGCAGGCGCTCGGTTTCGTTGTGCAGGTGCGCGGTTTCCAGCTCGGTGACCAGGCGCGTGCGCAGTGCCGCCTGTGCGATGTCATCGGCCATGGCTTCGGCCAGTTGCCGTTGCTCCGGCGCCAGCCGTGGGTGCTGATGGTTGAACTGCAGCCCGGCCACACCAACGGCCTGGCCTTCGCCATCAAGCAGTGGCAGGAACCACCAGCCGGCGCCGGCCAATGTATCGGTGAAACGGCCCGCCGGTTGCGCGTGGCGCAACGCCCAGTCGGCGGCAGCCAGGTCGGTATCCCCCGGTGCGGCACTGCCGCTGGTGCTGGTGTCGTGTGCCAGCCGAACCCATGCAGGGACATCAAGCGCCTGTTCCAACGCCGCGCGGCCGGCCTGGGCTACCTGCAGGTTGTCCACGGCGGCGGCCAGTTGCCGGGCCAGTGACTGGCGCAGGTTGGCGTGGCGGTTGGCCGCGCGCAGCGCCACCACCTGCATGCGCAGCCGCGATGCCAGCCGCCCGGCGACCAGTGCGGCGGCCAGGAACAGGAACACGGTGATCACGCCCTGGCGCGCGCTGATGGCGAAGGTGAAGCGCGGGGCGATGAAGAAGAAGTTGTAGGCCAGAAAGCACAGCGTTGCCGCCAGCACCGCCGCACTCATGCGCGTGCGTGCCGCGACCAGCACCACCGCGACAATGAACACCATGGCCAGGTCGCTCAGGCCCAGCCAGCGTTCACCCAGCCACGCCGCCAGGCAGGCCACGACGGTTGCCAGCACCGCCAGCGCTGCATCCTTTCCCCAGCTTTCAGGCGCAAGCGACAGGCCCATGCGGCGTGCTTTCGCGCGTGCCTGCGGGGTGCTGATGATGGTGATTTCGTAGTGTGCGCCGCGCTGGATCAACTGTTGCGTCAGCGTCTGGTTGAGCATCCGTGCGAACGGCCGCTCGCGGGTGCGGCCCAGCACCAGTGTGGAGACGGCATTGTGCGCGGCGTAGTCCAGCAGCACGTCGGCAACGCCGGGGCCGTGCAGCAGTTCGGCTTCACCGCCGAGGCGCCGTGCCAGTGCGAAGGCGGCATCAATCTCGCGCCGGGTGGCATCGTCGTGGCGGCGATGCTGCACCGTCACCACCGTCCACGGCGCATCACGACGTTCGGCGATACGCCGCGCCACGCGCACCAGGTATTCGCTTTGGCCGCTGCCATCAATGGCGACCAGCACGCGTCGCCTCAGCGGCAGGTTGCCTTCGCCCCGCGCGGCACGGGTTTCGCGCAGGCTGCTGTCGACGCGGTCGGCCGCTTCCTGCATGGCCAGTTCGCGCAATGCGGTGAGGTTGGCCGGCGAGAAGAACGCCTGCAGTGCCTGCGCGGCCTGTTCGGGCACATAGACCTTGCCTTGCTGCAGGCGCTCGATCAGTTCGCGCGGTGGCAGGTCGACCAGCACGATGTCGTGCAGGCGGTCGAACACCACGTCCGGTACGGTTTCGCTGACGCGCACGCCGGTGATGCGCATCACCACATCGTTGAGGCTTTCCAGGTGCTGGATGTTGATGGTGGTCCAGACGTCGATGCCGGCATCGAGCAGTTCCATCACGTCCTGCCAGCGCCGTTCATGGCGGCTGCCCGGTACGTTGCGGTGGGCCAGTTCGTCCACCAGCACCAGCGCCGGACGCCGTGCCAGCACGGCGTCCAGGTCCATCTCCTGCAGTGGGTGGCCGCGATAGCTCACCTCGCGCAGGGGGATGCACGGCAGCCCTTCCAGCAGCGCGGCGGTATCACTGCGGCCGTGTGTTTCGACCAGCCCCACCGCCACGTCCACACCGCGCCGCAATTGTTCCTGGGCGCGGGTGAGCATGCTGAAGGTCTTGCCAACGCCGGGCGCGGCGCCGAGGAATACCGTCAGCTTGCCGCCGGCATCGCGCTGCAATCCTTCCACCAATGCATCGGCCTGGCGGCTGCGGGAGTCATTCATGGCCGCGATTGTGCGCTGTTGCCGGTGGGCACTGCATCAAGGTGCATGCGTGGCTTCGTCCAAGGCACGGTTGAGCGCGATGATGTTGACGCGCGGCTGCCCGAACACGCCCCATTGGCGGCCCTGCAACTGCGCATCCACCAGCGCCTGCACGCGTTCGACCGGCCAACCGCGTGCCTGCGCCACGCGCGCGACCTGCACCTGCACGCCGGCGGGGGACAGTTCCGGGTCCATGCCGCTGCCCGACTGGGTGACCAGTTCGCCGGGCACCCTGGCGGCGTCGATGTTCTCGCGTGCGGCCACCACCGTGGTGGCCTCGGCGACACGCTTGATCAGCTCCGGATTGCTGCGCGCCAGGTTGCTGCCCGCTGCGGCCATCGGGTCGTAGTTGGCGGCCGATGGGCGGGTCTGGAAGTAACCCTCGCCACTGAACGGCTGCGCCACCCGCAACGATGCGCGCACCGCGCCGTCGGCATCGCGGACCAGGCTGCCATCGGCCTGTGCCGGGAACAGCGTCCCCGCCGCGCCGGTGGCAACCAGTGCGTAGACCAGGCCGGTGCCGAGCAGGCCGAACAACGACAGGCCGATGGCGGGGCGCCACAGCGGATTGCGGGCGCGCGTGTTGGACGTTGTGATTGAGTGGTTCATGCGCCGAATACCAGTGCGAGAAGAAGGTCGATGGCCTTGATGGCCGCAAACGGCAGCAGCACGCCGCCCAGTCCGTAGACCAGCATGTTCCGCCGCAGCAGCGCAGTGGCGGTGGCCGGACGGAAGCGCACGCCGCGCAGGGCCAGCGGAATCAATGCGGGAATCACCAGCGCGTTGAAGATCAGCGCCGCCAGCACCGCGTTGCGTGGGCTGGACAGCTGCATCACATCCAGCGCGGCCATCGACGGCACCGCCGCCACAAACAATGCCGGCAGGATTGCGAAGTACTTGGACACGTCATTGGCCAGCGAGAAGGTGGTCAGCGCGCCACGGGTGATCAGCTGCTGCTTGCCCACTTCCACCACCGCCAGCAGTTTGGCCGGGTCCGAGTCCAGGTCGACCATGTTGCCGGCCTCCTTGGCCGCCTGCGTGCCGGAGTTCATCGCCAGGCCGATGTCGGCCTGCGCCAATGCCGGGGCATCGTTGGTGCCGTCGCCGACCATGGCGACCAGACGACCACCGGCCTGCTCGCTGCGGATGCGTGCCAGCTTGTCCTCGGGTTTGGCCTGGGCGATGTAATCGTCCACGCCGGCTTCAGCGGCAATGGCCGCGGCGGTGAGCGGGTTGTCGCCGGTGATCATCACCGTGCGGATACCCATTGCCCGCAGCTGTGCGAATTTCTCGCGCATGCCGTGCTTGACCACGTCGGCCAGCTCCACCACACCCAGCACGTGCCGGCCTTCGCACACCACCAGCGGTGTAGCGCCACCGCGTGCCACCTGGTCCACGCGTGCCTGCAGTTCGTTGGGCACGTTGCCGCCAAGCGCGAGCACATGCGCGGTGATGGCATCGGCCGCGCCTTTGCGAATGCGACGGCTGCCGTTCAGATCAACGCCGGACATGCGCGTTTGCGCGGTGAAATTCAGATACTCCGCGCGATCCGGTTCGGCTGTACCGCAGCCCTGCTCGCGGGCCAGGCGCACGATGGATTTGCCTTCCGGCGTCGGGTCGGCCAATGAGGACAGCAGCGCGGCCTCACGCAGTTGCGCGGCGTCGATGCCGGCCAGGGGATGGAACGCGGTGGCCTGGCGGTCGCCGTAGGTGATGGTGCCGGTCTTGTCGAGCAGCAGCACATCCACGTCGCCGGCCACTTCCACCGCCTTGCCGGACTTGGCCAGCACATTGGCCTGCAACGCACGGTTCATGCCGGCAATGCCGATGGCCGGCAACAGGCCGCCGATGGTGGTTGGAATCAGGCACACCAGCAGCGCGATCAGCAGCAGCGGGTCGAGCGTGACGCCGACGAACCCGGCAATGGCCGGCAGCGTCGCCACCACCACCAGAAAGGTCAGCGACATCGCCGCCAGCAACAGGGTCAGCGCGATCTCGTTGGGTGTCTTCTGCCGGTTGGCACCTTCCACCAACGCGATCATGCGGTCCAGGAAGCTGTGGCCCGGCTCGGCGGTGATGCGCACGACAATTTCATCGGACAGCACCTTGGTGCCGCCGATCACGCCGGAGCGGTCGGTGTTGGCTTCGCGCAGCACCGGCGCTGATTCGCCGGTGACGGCGGCTTCGTTGATGGTGGCCAGGCCGCGCACGATCTCGCCATCGGCCGGCACGAATTCGCCGGCACTGACAATCACGTGATCACCGGGGTGCAGCTCGGCGGCGGCAACTTTCTCTTCGCTTGCGCCGGCCAGTGCCGTGGCCAGGCGACGCGCCACCAGGTCCTGGCGGGCACGCCGCAGTGAAGCGGCCTGACCGCGGCCACGCGCTTCGGCCACGGCTTCGGCGAAATTGCCGAACAGCACCGTCACCAGCAGGATCGCGGTGACTGCCAGGCCAAAGCCCAGCGGCGCGTTGCCGCTGAGGGTGAGCAGCAATGCCAGCAGCGTACCGGCCATGACCACGGCCATCACCGGGTTGTGCAGCAGGTGCATCGGTGCCAGCTTGCGCACCGATTCCCGCAGCGCCCGGCGCCAGCCGGCGGCATCGAGCAGGGTGGGGCGCCGCGAGGCGGCGGAAGAAGCAGAAGCGTTCATGGAGGTGTTCATGGTGAGAGGGTTCCCTGCAGCGACGACAGGCTGAGGTGGTCGGCCACCGGGCCAAGCACCAGCGCCGGCATGAACTGCAGCACGGTGAGGACGACGATCACGCAGACCAGGGTCAGGGCGAAGGTCGGGGTTTCGATCTGCAGGCTGCCCGCGCTCTGCGGCGCCTGCCGTTTTGCGGCCAGTTGCGCGGCGATGACCAGCGGGATGATCAGGATCGGGAAACGCCCCAATACCAGCACCAGCGCGCAGCTCAGGTTCCACCACACGGTGTTGTCGGCCAGCCCTTCAAAACCCGAGCCGTTGTTCGCGTACGCAGAGACGTACTCATAGAACACTTGGCTGATGCCGTGGAAGCCGGGGTTGGACGTACCGGCCAGGCCGGGGATGGCGAGCGTCAATGCGGTCAGGCCAAGCAGGGTGATCGGCTGCAGCAGCACCAGCACGGCCAGCAGTCGCACCTGCGGGGTTTCCAGCTTGCGGCCGAACAACTCGGGCGTACGCCCGGTCATCAAGCCGGCCAGGAACACCGCCATCAGGATGTAAACGATGAACTGCTGCAGGCCGCAGCCGATGCCGCCCCAGATGGCACTGACCAGCATGTTGACCAGCGACACCATGCCGGTCAGCGGGCTCATCGAATCCTGCATGCCGTTGACCGAGCCGTTCTGCACCTGCGTGGTGAGCGTGGCCCACAAGGCGGTGCCGTCGGAGCCAAAGCGCGTCTCCTTGCCTTCCATCAGCAATGCGCTGGCCGCGGTGGCGCTGTGGCTTTCCAACCACAGGCTGGCGGCGGTGGACAGCAATGACATGCCGAGCATGCAGCCGAACACCAGCGCGCCGAACTTACGCCGGCCGGTGAAGCTGCCGATCATGAAAATGATGGTGATCGGGATCAGCAGAATGCCGATCATTTCCAGCGCGTTGGACAGCGGCGTCGGGTTTTCCAGCGGCACGCTGCTGTTGGGCCCATACCAGCCACCGCCATTGGCGCCGAGCTGCTTGGCCGCGACCATTGCGGCGACCGGGCCGAGCGGGATCTTCTGCGTTTCCATGCCGGCACTGGCATCGATCGGCGTGGCCTGCGGGCCTGCAGCCAGCGTTGACGGCACGCCCTGCCAGGTCAGCAGCAACGTCCATACCAGGCACAACGGCAGCAGGAAGCGCAGGCACAGGCGCACCACGTCGGCGTAGTAATTGCCCACGCTGACGCGCACCGGCGTGCTCGTGTCGGCATTGGTGGCCGGAGCCTTGGTGAACAGCGCCCGCAGCGTGGCCACCGCCAATGCCAGGCCCATCATCGGCGTGATCACCTGCAGGCCGGTGATGCCGGTCATCTGCGACAGATACGACAACTGCGCCTGGCCGCTGTAGTGCTGCTGATTGGTGTTGGTCAGGAACGACACCATCGTGTGCAGCGCGGTATCCCAACGCAGGTTGGGGATGTTGTCCGGGTTGAACGGCAGCCAGGCCTGGGTCATGAACACGGCCATGGTCAACACGGCCAGCACCGCATTGCTGATCAGGAAGGCGAGCACATAGCTGCGCCAGGACATGGAATGTTTCGGGTCCACGCCGAGCACGCGGTACAGCGGCTTTTCGATCCAATGGAACAGCACGTCGATACGCATCGGCGTACCGCGCATCAACCGCGCCAGGTACAGGCCCAACGGCCAGGCCAGCGCGATGCTGGCCAGAAGGATGACAAGGGTTTCGGTCACGGCACGCTCCTCAGAACGACTCGGGTCGCAGGACCGCGTACAGCAGATAGGCAGCGGCGATCAGCACCACTACGCCGCACAACAGGGAAAGCCAGCCGGGCATGGAAACCTCGATATCAGGACGGGCGCCGGTGCAGCCGGCACATCGCGTCGATGGAAGGGCGGGACAGCGGCAACGCACACGCGTGCCGATCACCCCGATCAGGACCGGCATCGTCCTCCCGCAGGGCGTAAACGTTCGACGTCCAGAGCATGGGAACAGCGTAAAAACGCCGTAAAAAGGCTGCGTCACGCAGGTTGGAAAGTGCCAACAGACAAGGTGCTGTCGCTGTCGCTGCAGTAGCTGCGGCTGTGGCTGTTGCTGTTGCTTAAAGCCCCTCTCCCCTTGCGGGAGAGGGGTTGGGGAGAGGGGGCAGGACCGCCGAGCGCGGACTTGAGAAAAGGGAACCGCCAAGGCAAAAAAAAGCGGCCCGAAGGCCGCTTTGCGAAAAAGTGTGGCTGACCGGCTCAGCCCTTGGTCGTCACCGGCGCCGCAGCTGTCGTTTCCGTTGCCGGAGCAACCCCCTTCAACTCGCGATAACGCGCCAGGGTTTCGGCGATCTCCACTTCCAGCGTCTGCCGCTGCTGCTCGAAGGCCGCCTGCAGGCGCAACTGCGCCAACAGCTCGTTGTGGCGCTGGCGGATTTCCCCGGCCTGCTTGTCCGACACTTTCTGCCCGGCCAGCTCCTTGTTGCCGGCCGACAGCAGCTGTGTGGCCAGCGCCTCGCGCAGGCTGGTCACGTTGTAGTCGGCGGTCTTGATGTTGTTGTCGACAATCGCGGTGCGCTCGTTGAACACCCGCCGCAACGCATCCTCGCTGCCATAGGTGGCCAACATCGCCTGCTCGGTACGCTTGCGGGTTTCAAGCGCTGCAGCGTCCACCTGCGCCTGGGCCTGTTCCAGCGCGGCATCTGCGCGCTCTTCGCTGGTGAGCGCGCGTTCCACATCGGCGCTGCGCAGGCCGCTGCGGGCATTGAACTCCTGCCGCGCACTGTTCACTGCTTCTGCCGGCAAGGTGTCCGAACAGATGCGTTCGCCGCGCGCGTTATCCCAGCAATAGAGTTTCTTGCTGGCCGCGTCCGGCTTGTTCTGCGCGGTTGCCGGCAACGCCAGCGCGGCCAGCATCAACAGGCCCGTGGCGAAACTGGTCTTGGATGAAATTGGCCCCATGGCAGCCCCCTGCTGTCAGCCGTTTGGATTGCTCCCGTAGCGGGCGCGATAGGCCAGCAACGGTTCCCGATAGCCGACAAGTTCCGGGTTCCCGGAAGCGAAAGCAAGCAGGTCGGCCAGGTTGGCCACTGCGATCACCGGAATGCCGGTTTCCGCAGCCACGGCCTGGGCAGCCGAGCGGCTGTCCTGCTCGGAGGCGATTTCCTGGCGGTCCAGCGCCACCACGATGCCGGCCGGGATGCCGTTGGCTTCGCGGATGATCTGCAGCGCTTCGCGGATGGCGGTGCCGGCGGTGATCACGTCATCGACGATCAGGATGCGGCGGCCGGCCATGTCGGCACCGATCAGGCTGCCGCCCTCGCCGTGGTCCTTGGCTTCCTTGCGGTTGAAGGTCAGCGGCAGGTCGCGGCCACGGTGCGAGAACTCGCAGGCAATGGCGGTCGCCAGCGGGATGCCCTTGTAGGCCGGCCCGAACAACTGGTCGAAGGCGACCCCGGACGACTCGATGGCATCGGCATAGCAGTTGCCCAACTGGGACAGCGCCAGGCCGGTATCAAAACGGCCGGCATTGAAGAAGTACGGGCTCACGCGGCCGGACTTGAGGGTGAACTGGCCAAAGCGCAGCGCGTCGGCATTGAGCGCCAGCTGCAGAAAGCGGGAACGGTGATCACTCATGTAAATACGTTTTCTTTGTCGTTTATTGAAGGTGACTAGGTTAATGCATGGCCGCGGGGAATGCTGGCGTGGCGGCCTTTCGGCGCGGTTCCGCAGGGGCGGCGGCCTCGCGGCGAGCGCAACCGGCGGTGTCGCCCGGCGGGGTGTGCAGGCGCCCCGGCTGCCTGTTCAGGCCAGCAACTGGCGGGCCCGTGTCACCTTCTCCAGCGCATCCTGGGCAATGGGAACAAAGCCGGGCGTCAGTTGCGGGCAGGCCAGCACCTGGGCCCAGAAGTCCTGCGCGGCGGCCGCGGCAAGCAGCCATTCGGCACGCAGGTCCGGTGTGGGCAGGCTGATCTGCAACTGGCGGGGAACAATCTCGCCGCCGCTACCGGGGCGGAACAGCATCGGCAGCATGTCGTACATCGGCGCCAGCGCGAACGGACGCTCGCAGTCCAGTACCAGCGCGGCGTTGCCCAGGTGCATGTCGCTGTTGCCGATCAGCTCGCCGAACAGCGCGGCGATGCTCAGCTGCCGTGCGTCGTCTTCGCTGAGCCAGCCGTCCTGCCGCAGCTGGCGGGCAAATTGCCACCAGGCGATTCGCCCATGTCCATGGAAGTCAGCATCCAGCGCGGCGAGCGAAACGAAGCCACGCCGCCACAGGCCGGGGCCGCGGTCGAACCGTTCGGATTCCAGGAACACCCGCCCATCGGCTTCGATACGCTGGCTGTGCGCGGCCGGTACGCCGTGCGCGCGCAGCACTTCGCCGGCAATATGCTCGCAGCGCAGCAGGTCGGCCCAGCGCCGTGCCGCATCGGTATCGGCGCGTTCGCTGAACTTGACGATCACCGGCCGCAGCCGGCCGTTTTCATCAATGGTGGCGGTGAACTTGGGTTGTTCGCCGCCGGCGGAGGAGCCGGGGTTGCCGCCGGCCATTACCTCATCGGCCAAGCGCGGGTAGGTTTGCTGCCGTTCTTCGTCGGCGATGACATCCGTTGGCGCGAAAATCTGCTCCACGGCGCGCCGGTAGGCGGCATCGCCCAGCACCAGATCGCCTGGCTGATCGGTGCCGTACTGAAGAATGGCGATGGCGTAGTCATCGGCCGTCCAGTGGTCGAGCACCACGTCGGCGCCGATTTCGCCGGCAACCCGTCGCGCAAAGGCGCGGCCAAGGAAGCCCTGCGGACGCTGGTCATCGATGAACCACGGCAGGCCGGGGTAATGGCCATCGCGGTACTGGCCTGTGAAGAACGCCGGGCAGGGCACATCGGCGCTGAACAGATAGCCGCCATCATGCAGCGCCTGCAGCACGCCCAGCTGTCGCCCCTTGGATTGGCCGTCCAGGCGGTACAGTGGCCACGCACTGCCATTGCGGCCAATCGTGCGGGTGGCGGCATAGCGGGCGCTGCGGGCCTTGCCGATGCGGGCGACCTGGTCACCGGCGGCGGCAATCAACCGTGACACCGTGGGCTGGCTGACACCCAGTGCCGCACCGATCTCCGCGGCACTGGCCGAAGGGCGAGTACGCAGGAGGGAGAGCAGCGCGACAAGCTGGGGATTGGGAGTGTTCATGAATATATTATTGAATAGATATTTGAATCAATTCCGCCGAATCTCTGTTGGATTGTTCAATAAATCCATTTGAATTTATTGATGTTTTTCACTGTCTCGCTGGAGGGTACATGCTTCAGCAGCACTTCCGGTGAATAGATACTTCATTCTTTGCGCGTATTCCAGCATCGCGCGGAAGGCGTCGCACGCAAGCCGCTTCCAGCACGCTGTTCATTGGCCGGCGCTGGCAAATGAAAGCAACCGCGAGGCATGATGAGCGCCTCTTGTGCAGCACCCGGCCCAGTTGCCGTTGCTGCCTGCGCGAGGGGAATGGGTGGCCTGATTGGCCTTTATAAAACAACAAGATAGGCCAAGCATGCGCATCATCAGCTTCAACGCCAACGGCATCCGTTCGGCGACCACCAAGGGTTTCAGTGAGTGGTTCGCGCAGCAGCAGGCCGATGTGCTCTGCATCCAGGAGACCAAGGCGCAGGAGTCACAGCTGACCGACGCGCTGTTCCGCCCGGACGGCCACCATTGCTTCTACCGCGATGCCATCACCAAGAAGGGCTACAGCGGCGTGGCCATCTGGAGCCGCCGCGAACCGGACGAAGTGCGTACCGGGCTGGGCTGGGCGCCGTTCGACGACGAAGGCCGTTACATCGAGGCCCGTTTCGGCAATCTGAGCGTCGTCTCGTTCTATATCCCGTCCGGTTCCTCGGGCGAACTGCGCCAGGGGTTCAAGTTCGAGGTGATGGAGTGGCTGCGCCCGCTGCTGGACGAGTGGCTGGCCAGTGGCCGTGACTACGTGCTGTGCGGCGACTGGAACATCGTGCGCAGCGCGCTGGACATCAAGAACTGGAAGTCCAACCAGAAGAATTCCGGCTGCCTGCCCGAGGAGCGGGACTGGCTGAACGGCCTGTGTGCGGATCTCCCGGAACACGCCGACCCCGCCAGCGGCCGTGGCTGGGTGGATGCCTACCGCGCGCTGCATCCGGAAGGCCAGGACTACACCTGGTGGAGCAACCGCGGCGCGGCCCGCGCCAACAACGTCGGTTGGCGCATCGACTATCAGTTCGCCACGCCCGGCCTGCGTGAACGCCTGCGCAGCTGTTCCATCTACACCGAGCAACGCTTCTCCGACCACGCGCCGTTCATCGTGGACTACGACCTGTGACCCAAGCCATCGCGGAAACCCCGCACGGGCTGCAACGCCTGCGGCGGCTGTTCGTGATCCTGTTGCTGGGCTTTGCCTCGGGCCTGCCGCTGGCGCTGACCGGCGGTGCAATGCAGGCGTGGCTGACGGTCGACGGCCTGGACCTGGTGACGCTGGGCTTCCTGTCGCTGATCGGCATTCCGTACACCTTCAAGTTTCTGTGGGCGCCGCTGATCGACCGCTTCGATCTGCCGTTGCTCGGCCGCCGACGCGGCTGGATCGTGCTGCTGCTGTTCGTGCTTGGCAGTGCGCTGCTGATGATGAGTACCTTGTCGCCGTCACGGAACCTGGCCTTGTTCGCCTCGGTCGCGGTGCTGGTGGCCTGCCTGTCGGCGACGCTGGACGTGGTCATCGACGCCTACCGCACCGATCTGCTGGAACCGGCCGAGCGCGGCCTGGGTGGTTCGCTCACCGTGCTGGGCTATCGGCTGGCGATGGTGCTGTCCGGCGGCATCACCCTGATCTGGGCCGAACAATGGCAAAGCTGGCCGCAGGTGTACCGGGTGATGGCCGGGCTGTCGGTCGCCGTCGGCGCGCTGGCGCTGCTGTTGATGCCGCAGCTGCCGGAGCGCTTCAAGGCGCCGGTCTCCAAGGCCAGTGGC
Organism: Stenotrophomonas sp. STEN056; assembly: GCF_056759635.1. Classification (NCBI taxonomy): domain Bacteria; kingdom Pseudomonadati; phylum Pseudomonadota; class Gammaproteobacteria; order Lysobacterales; family Lysobacteraceae; genus Stenotrophomonas; species Stenotrophomonas sp. STEN056. The sequence goes on along the minus strand of NZ_JBRRDL010000039.1, from coordinate 6,194 downwards.
GAGCTGTGGGGTTTCCTGGCGCTGGTGGTCGGTGTCGGCGTGGGCGCCTGGTTGGCCCATCAATTGCTGGTGCTGCTGGGGCTGGACCCGGACAGCAGCGACCGCTGGGTGCGGCTGGTGTTCGTCGTCACCCAGATTGCCGCGGCCATGACGCTGGGCCTGGGCGCCACCCGCTGGGTGCGCTTTGAAACGCTCAACGCCTCGCTGCGCAGCTACTTCAGCATGCGGGGGGCCGGGGCGTTCCTGGCCCTGGTGGTGTTGTACAAAGTGGGCGATGCGTTCGCCTTGAGCCTGTCCACGCCGTTCCTGCTCAAGGGCATGCTTTTCAGCCAGTCGGAAGTGGGCCTGGCCAACAAGACCATCGGCCTGCTGATGACGATAGTCGGCGCCATCGTCGGCGGCTTCTTCCTGCTGCGCCTGCGTCTGTCCACGGCGGTCATCGTCTTCGGCGTGCTGCAGCTGGTTTCGAACCTGGGCTTCTACCTGCTGGCGCGCGAGGGCGCGGGCGCCTGGGGCGCGGTGGAAGTGCCAGCCTTCAACCTGCTGATCGTGCACCTGGACCAGCCCACGCCCGTGGATGGCCTGCTGCTGTTCGCGCTGAGCCTGGACAACTTCGCCGGCGGCATGGGCACGGCGGCATTCGTGGCCTTGCTCAGCGGCCTGTGCGGTACGCGGTTCTCGGCGACGCACTACGCCTTGCTATCGGCTTTCGCCACGCTGGGGCGGGTGTTTGTTGGCCCGTTTGCTGGCGTTTTGGCCGATGCCTATGGCTGGAAGGTGTTCTTCCTGGTGTCGGTGGTGGTCGGTATTCCGGGCCTGCTGATGGCCTGGTGGCTGCGCCGCGAGGTGGATGCCACCACCCAGCTCAATCGGTCAGCCTGAATGGTATGGGGCCGGGCGCGATTGAATCTGGCGCCCGGCTCACCGATCATGCGGTCGGGGGGATCCACCGGACAGCTGATGTGAATGACATGGCCGACGTGATCTTGCGGGACATCAACCCGCTCTTGCTTGAACGTATCCGCCGCCTTTCCGTGGCGCGCGGATGGACCCGGGAACACACCTGCCTGGTTCTGCTGGAACAGGGTCTGTTCGCCAGTGAGCATGAAGTACGCAACGGCTTTGAGAACCGCGAAGTCGAGGCCCTGACCGAAGCCATCCAGGCCCTGCGCGCGCTGCCAGCGGGCGACAGCCCGTAGTCCAACGGCAATGTGTGAACTACCCCCTTCCGCGGCGTGCGGAAGCAGCCGGCCGCAAGCTTGAGTTTTCCCTTCTCCCGTTAACGGGATGACAACTCGGCAGGACTGCCGAGTTGCACGGCGAAGCCGCCCACCGGGTGAGGTACATGGATGTACCGAATGCAGTTGCCCGAAGAGCCTGCCCCCGCGAAGGCGCGGGGCGGATGAGGGCATCTTTTGTTTTGCTCTTGGGTGGAAATCAGCCCTCACAGCTGAGGTTCAAACAGCCCCCAACTCAGTAGCCCACCCTCACGCCAAATGAATCGCCCCAAGAATCCGCAACCCGCGCGCACCGCTGACGCTGGGCAGGTTCCCAGGCCGGCCGGCCAGCGTTTCATGCGCCAGCCACGCAAAGCCCATCGCTTCCATGTAATCCGGGTCCAGTCCATGCACGGCGCTTGAGTCGATCGACACGCCGGGCAAACGCGCCTGCAGCCGCTGCAGCAATTGCGGGTTACGCACACCGCCGCCGCATGCCAACACACGACGTACCTCCGGCAGGTGCGTGAGCAAGGCATCGGCCACGGTCGCTGCGGTCAGCTCCAGCAGGGTCGCCTGCACATCGGCCAGCGTGATCGCGTTGCTACCCAACTGCGCTTCCACCCATTCCAGATGAAATTGCTCGCGCCCGGTGCTCTTGGGCGGCGGCAGAGCAAACCACGGCTCGGCCAGCAGTCGCGCCAGCAGCGCTTCATCCACCCGGCCGCTGGCCGCAAACGCGCCATCGGCGTCGAACGCATGGCCCAGGTGCCGTTGGCACCAGCCATCCAGCAGGGCATTGGCCGGGCCGGTATCGAAACCACGCAGAGTGCCGTCGCGGCCGATCAGGCTCAGGTTGGCGATACCGCCCAGGTTCAACACCGCGCGGTCTTCATCGGTGCTGCCAAGCATCGCCAGATGGAAGGCCGGCATCAGCGGCGCACCATGCCCGCCTGCGGCCACATCGCGGCGGCGGAAGTCGGCCACGGTGGTGATGCCGGTCAGCTCGGCAATGCGGTTGGCGTCACCGATCTGCCAGGTGAAGGCGGGCGTAGCCAATGGCCGGTGGCGGATGGTCTGGCCATGCGAACCAATCGCCTGCACCTGCGTGCGTGGTACGCCCGCTTCATCCAGCAGTTGGTTGGCGGCATTGGCAAATGCGATGCCGACCTGTGCGTCCAGCTGTCCCAGCGCATCCAGCGATGCGAGCTCGCGGCCTTGGCCAAGGGCAATCAACGCCTGCCGCGTCGGCGCATCCCAGGCATAGGTGTGCCCATGCACGAAGCGGCATCCGCCTTCGGCGGGAAACTGCACCAACGCCGCATCAATGCCATCGGCACTGGTGCCGGACATCAGGCCAAGGAACAGCGGCAACTGTGGATCGCATTGCGTCATGGGGGGCCTGCAAAGCAAACGGGCAGGGAAGCTTCATGCTCCCTGCCCGTGGCGTCAACGCGTAGTGGCGGACTCAGCCGCGCTTGCTGGCCGGCGCAGGTGCGGTGGCCGGCGGCGCAGCGCTGGCAGTGCGCTTGTCATCCGTGGGTTTGTCATCGCGGGCATCGGCATAGATGAGTTCTTCCATGCCCTGGATGCGCGCCATCGCCGGCGAGGTCTGTGCGCGGAAGGCTGCCAGTTCGGCACCCTTCAGGGGTTCGGCCGGCGGCATCGTCACCGACAGCGGATTGCGATGCTGGCCATTGACGCGGAATTCGTAGTGCAGGTGCGGGCCGGTGGCCAGGCCCGTGGAGCCGACATAGCCGATGACATCACCCTGGTTCACGCGCTGGCCGGTGCGGTAGCGCCCAAAGCGGGACATATGGCCGTACAGCGTGGTGTGGCCGCGGCCGTGATCCAGGATCACCACGTTGCCATAGCCACGCTGGGTGCCGGCAAACTGCACGCGTGCATCGCCTGCGGCCATGATCGGCGTGCCGGTGCGCGCGGCGTAGTCCACGCCCTTGTGCATGCGCATCGTGCCCAGCACCGGGTGGCGCCGCGAGCCGAAGTTGGAACTGAGCCGCGCGAACTGGATGGGCGAGCGGATGAAGCTCTTCTTCAGCGGCCGCCCATTGAGATCGTAGTACTCCGACTTGCCGCTACGTTCGAAGCGGAAGCCGGTGTAGGTCTTGCCCCCGGTGGTGAACGTCGCCGCCAGGATCTTGCTGGTATCGATGCGCTCGCCTTCGCGCCAGGTCTCGTCCATCACCACGCTGAAGCGATCGCCTTTTTGCAGATCCTTGGAGAAGTCGATGTCGTATTTGAAGATGTCGTCGGTCATCGTCGCAATGGCCGATGGCGACAGGCCGGCGCGGCGCGCGGCGGCATAAAGCGAGCTGGTGATCTCGCCGCTGGTTACCACGGTGCGCGTGCTGGTGGCACGTTCCAGTACCTTCTCGTGGATCTGTTCGCCCTGCAGTTCCAGCTCCACGCGGTGGTTGGCATCGCGGTCGAAGCGCAGGGTGCGCAGCGCGCCATTCACCGGCAGGTCGAAGGCGATTTCAGCGCCGGGGCGGAGCTTGGTCAGTGCCTGGCGGGTGCCGGGGTGTTCCAGCACGCGGTGCATCACCGTCGCCGGCACGCCGGCTGCTGCAAACAGGTCACTCAAAGTCTGGCCGCGCTGCACCCGCAGGATCTGCCAGCTGTCGCCGGGCGTTTCACCACGGCGGGCCAAGGACAACGGCGGCAACGGCAATGCCAGTGTCGAATGCGGCGACGGCAGCGTTGTATCGATGGCATTGGAAAAACCGGGGACGATGGTCGCGGCCAGCGCGCCGATCGTCACGAACAGGCTGGCGTGGATCCAGTGCCGCCGGGTCCAGCGTTCATTGAACGCAGCCGGGAGATGGTGCTTGAGCCTCCGATGCAGGGCGGTGTCGTGCAGGACATTGAGTCGTTCCTGGAAGCGCTGCTTGCGCGCCTGGCCATGATCGGATTGTGGCATCGGTCGGTTCTCTGGTCGGCCCGGATCGCGGGCCCAAACGCGGTTAACATAGACACCTATCAATACCGCGTCAAACCATTGAGCCGCATGGCTTTTCGATCAGTTAACGTGGTTAACTTGTACTTAACACCATTCATGTTTTTGACGGCGAAGCCGGGAGTTTTAGCGTGTCCTCGATTGATGAAGCCCTTGCCCTGATCGGCCGCGGTGCCGATGAGATCCTCAAAGTGGAAGAGCTGCGCCAGCGTCTGGAAAGCGGTCGTCCGCTGCGTGTGAAGGCCGGCTTCGACCCCACCGCACCGGATCTGCACCTGGGCCACACCGTGCTGCTGAACAAGCTGCGCCAGTTCCAGGATCTGGGCCACCAGGTGATTTTCCTGATCGGCGATTTCACCGGCATGATCGGCGATCCCTCCGGCAAGAGCCTCACCCGCAAACCGCTCAGCAAGGAAGATGTACTCGCCAACGCGCGCACTTATGAGGAGCAGGTCTTCAAGGTGCTGGACCGCGACAAGACCGAAGTCCGCTTCAACTCGGAGTGGTTCGGCAAGATGGGTGCGGCCGACATGATCCGCCTGGCTGGCCAGCACACCGTCGCCCGCATGCTTGAACGTGACGATTTCGCCAAGCGCTACGCGGCCCAGCAGTCCATTGCCATCCATGAATTCCTCTACCCGCTGGTGCAGGGCTACGACTCGGTGGCGCTGGAGGCGGACGTCGAGCTCGGCGGCACCGACCAGAAGTTCAACCTGCTGATGGGCCGCGGCCTGCAGGAACACTACGGGCAGAAGCCGCAGATCGTGCTGACCATGCCGCTGCTGGAAGGTCTGGATGGCGTCAACAAGATGTCCAAGTCGCTGGGCAACTACATCGGCATCAGCGAGCCGGCCATCGACATCGTCACCAAGACCATGAAGGTGGACGACACCTTGATGTGGCGCTGGATCGACCTGCTCAGCTTCGACATCTCCATCGCCGAAGCGCAGCAACTGCGTGTCGATGTGGAAGCCGGCAAGATCAACCCGCGCGAGATCAAGCTGCGCCTGGCGCGCGAGCTGACCACCCGTTTCCACGACGCCGCTGCGGCCGAGCAGGCCATCGCCGGCTGGAATGCCGCCGTGACCGGGCAGGGCGACATCACCCAGTTGCCGCTGCAGGAAGTCACCGTCCCGGCCGAAGGCCTGCGTATCGGCGCCTTGCTGACCGCTGCGGGCCTGACCCCGAGCAATTCCGAAGCCTCCCGCAAGCTCAAGGAGCGTGCGGTCAAGGTGGATGGCGAAGTCGTTGAAGATGCCCAGACCGTCCTGCAGCCAGGCTTCGAAGGTCTGCTGCAGGTAGGCAAGCGCACCTTCGCCCGCGTCCTGCTGGTCGCCGGCTGAGGTAAGGCGCAAGACTCAAAGCCCCTCTCCCGCAAGCGGGAGAGGGGTTGGGGTGAGGGCAGGGCGAATCCCGCATGCCTGCGTCGCACGGAACAGCCGCTCAGCAAGTCGCTTGCGGAATGCGCCGCGCACACTAAATAAGGTGTACCGGCGCAATCCATGCGTCTCCCCTGTAGGCGCTGAACAAAAGTCGGAAAAAATCTTCCACACCCCCTTCACAAAGCCGCAAAAGAAGCACATACTTTCCCTCCCCTGACGCAGGGGTCTCGCAAGAGGCGCAGCGGAAGGAAAGTTTGAAGTCACCGCCTCTCAAAAAGGTGTTGACGGAAACGAAAAGCCTGACATAATAGGCGGCTCGCTTCGGCAGGAACCTTTCGGGTTACGACAGAAGCAGCAGCGTCAACCGCCTCGAAATGAGGTGTTGACGAAGCGGAAAAGCCGGTTATAATGGGCGGCTCGCTACGACGGAAACGTCGCAGCCTACGAAGACGGCGCTGAGGCCTGATTCGAAGTTCTTTGAAAGTATGCGCAGGTATCTTGTGAGGACGCCTGCAGGAGTGGATGACTGTCCATCTTGCAGACGTTTAATCAAGCAATGATTCAATTGTTTTAATGCAAGCGAAACGTTGCCAGTGGTTGGACTTCTGCAGCTAAAGT
>NZ_JBRRDL010000038.1:0-35562 GCF_056759635.1 Stenotrophomonas sp. STEN056 | reverse complement strand
GGGGTGGGTTACGGGGTGTTGTGTCGGTATTTTTTGTAAAATGAAAACCCAACGCCCCCCTCCCTCACCCTCCCCGCCGCTTGGGGCGCAAGGGAGGGGATTGAAGCGCTGCAGCGCTTACTTTGCCGGGGCCTTGTTCGGTGTTTCGTGCAGTGCTTCGTGCAGCACATCCAACAACTGCTCGTTGTCGTCCAGCCGCTGTTCCCAGTACATGATGCCGCCCAGTCCGTGCTGCTTCACATACGCGGCCTTGATCGCCAGTGAGCGCGGATCGTCGTAGCTGACCATGCGGCGTTCCTTGGGATTCCACAGCCACGGCACCTGCGCTTCGTCGTCCCAATGCTGCTCCCAGTCCGGGTTGTTGAGGCGGGTGTGGACGATGTCGCGCCAGGAGATGAAGCCGCCTTCGCTGCTGAATTTCTGGAAGCGACCGTTGTTGGCCGGGGCCACGTCACCAAACGTGCGGCCGTAGAACGGCACGCCGACATTGATCTTGCTGGCCGGCACGCCGGCATCCAGGAAGTACTTCACCGCCCCTTCGGTGGTGCGGCCTTCGACCGTGGCCAGCGGCGAGGCCGACAGGCCGGAGTGATGGCCGGTGGTCTTGGTCAGGCTGCCGTAGAAGTCGTAGGTCATCAGGTTGATCCAGTCCAGCGACTGGGCAATGCGCGGCAGTTCCAGGCCTGCGGCGGCACGGCCTTCGGCGGCGGCGATGGTCAGCAGGTAGTGGCGCTTGCCGGCACCTTCGGCATTCAGCCGCGCGCGCAGTTGTTCCAGCAGCACGGTGAAGTTCTGGCGATCGTCCGGGCTGTGGCTGATGCCGGCATCACCGAGGGTGGGATATTCCCAGTCAATGTCCAGGCCATCGAGCTTGAACTGGTGCATCAGCGCGATGCTGCTGTCGATGAAACGCTTGCGCGCCGGTTCGGTGGCAGCGGCCTCGGAAAAATTGCCTGCTTCCCAGCCACCAATGGACAACACGATCTGCAGTGCCGGGTTGTCCGCACGCTTGGCGACCACTGCATGCAGGCGTGCCGGGTCGACGTTGTCCGGCAGATACACGCTGCCGTCCGGGCGTACCACGGCGAAGGCGAAGTTCACCACGTCCAGCTTGGTGGCGGTCAGCTGCAGCGGTTCGGGGCCATCCATCACGTAGCCGATCACGCGCGGTGACTGCGCCTGTGCGGTCGCAACGGTCAAGGAAAGCAGCGCAGCGGCCAACAGCGTGCGCAGGTTGGAACGTCGTTGTAGTACGGCCATGGGAACCCCCGGTACAAAGGAGTCCGGACTGTAACCGGCAGGGTGCCGACACGCCCAAGGCGGTGACGTTGGAAACCATTGTCCCGGGAGTCGCAAGACGCCAATCGAAGACGCACAAGGCGTAAACCGGAATGACGCGTTGCCGCAGCCCGTCATTACAGCGGCAAGGCTCGACGCTGCAGGTTCATCCTGCAGCGTATGGCGCTGCGGTGGCGTTACCGCGCTTCGGGGATATCCGAGGTCAGCGCTGCGGTTTCCGCAGCACAGTCGCGTGGCATCGGCAGGTTCAAGGTGCGCGCGTAGCTCAGTTCGCGGCGGGCCTTGGCCAGGTCGGCGTTGAACTCGGGATTGTCGTGCAGCCGTGCCACGGCGGTGGCGCCCATGAACTGGCCCTGCTGCGCATCGCTGTACCAATGCACATTGCACACCAGACGGCTGTGGCCGTAGTTGCGGCCGCGCTCCAGCAGCGCGGTGGCGTGTTCCGGCGCGATCTCCGCCAGGATCAATGCCCACGCCCAGCCGATGGCGGTGTGCCCGGACGGGTAGGAGCCGTTCTTGCGCAGGTTGGTTTCATCCTCCGGCGTGCAGGTGGGCGCATTGTTGACGGTGAACGGACGCGGGCGCTTGTAGTGATGCTTGGCGGCCTTGGTTGCGGCGCTGGCGTCGATGCGGCTGCGTTCGAGCAGCCGGTACAGGGCCGGGGTGTACTCGACACTCACCGGCACGCCCAGCGCACAACTGAACTGGTCAGCGCCGGCGGGGAAGCTCAGGTCTGCATCGGTATGCGCCTGCTGGAAACGCGCGCTGCCGCGCATGGCGATGGCTTCGCGGGCGACGGCTTCATCCAACTGCGCCCAGGCGGTGCCGGGAGCCGGCGGTGCGGGGCTCAGGGCCAGGCTGTCGGGGATGGCGTCACCGTGCAGGTAGCCGACCGCCGTGTGGGCCGGTTCCGTACCGGGAGCGGAAGACGTGGTTGGTGTACTGGAACAGGCGGCCAGCGCGCTGGCCAGCACAAATGCCGCGCCAATGCGCAGCGGGGAAACGGAAAGGGACATTGGAACGAAGGCGGGGATGATGAAACGGACCGGCATCTTCGCACTTGAGAGGCCGGGAATGGGGAAAGGCCGGGAATGGGGAATAGGGATTGGTAAAGGCCGGGAATAGGGATTCGGGATTGGTTTGGAGCAAAGGCCAGAGCCACAGCCACAGCCACAGCCCTGGTCGTCCCTGCGCAGCGCGTAAGAGAGAGACTGTGTCTGCAGCCTTTGCATTTGCTGCTGCGGTTTACCCCCTCCCTTTCACCGAAGGTGAAGGGGAGGGCGGGGGAGGGGTGCTCTGGCTCTGGCTTTTCGCTTTCGCCCTTGCCCTTGCCTCTACCCAATCCCCAATCCCGATTCCCCATTCCCGGCTCTCAAGTCACCCACGCGCTCAACCGGCCGTCTTCCTCGCGTACTTCAATCGGCCCGCCAAACACCTCCGACAGCGGCGCCGAGCGCAACAGTTCGTCCCGTTGCCCATCGGCAAAAATGCGCCCGTTCTTCATCAGCACGACGCGGCTGATTTCCGGGATCACTTCCTCGATGTGGTGGGTGACCAGCACCAGGGTGATGCCCTGCTGGGCCAGGTGCTGCATGGTGTCGATCAGATGCTGGCGCGAGATCAGGTCCAGCCCGGTGGAGGGTTCGTCCAGCAGCAGCGCCCTGGGTTGGTTGACCAGGGCGCGGGCGATCAGCACCCGCCGGGTTTCGCCGGCCGACAGTTCGGCGTAGCTGCGGCCCAGCAGCGGCAGGGCGCGGGCCAGGCCCAGTGCATCGCGGGCGCGTTGGCGCATGGCCTCGGTGACGTCGCGGTGCGCCGGCACCACATAGCTGGCGAAGAAACCGGAAATCACCGCCTCCTCCACGCTCAGCCCGGGCATGTCAGACAGGTTGCTGGACAGGTCGCCGGTGACGATACCCAGCTGCGAGCGCAGCCGGTCCACCTGCCAGCGGGTCTGCCCCAGCACCTGCACCGGCGTGGGGCCATCGGCGCGGGCCAGCGGATACAGCTCGCGCGTGATCAGCTTGATGAATGAGGACTTGCCGCAGCCATTGGGGCCAAGGATGGCGGTGTGCTGGCCCTGTTCGATGCGCAGATTGAGTTCATGCAGCACGCGCACCTGGCCGCGGACGACGCAGGCATGGTTCAGCTCGATCAGGGGGGCCGCGACGGCGGCGGGGGCAATGGTCATTCAGGCGTGGGTTTGCAGGTGAAAGGCGGCTGAGGATTCGACCAACGGACGTGCCGCGGGCGGATGAAGTTTGCAGCGGCAGGCCCCATGATGTGTAGCACTGGTTTCATCTGGCACCGACCTGCCCGGAGTTCTGCAATGTCCGATGCGCTGCTCACGTTCCTCACTGGTGGCATCGCCGGCCTGGGCTGGTGGGGCATGCTGGCGGTGCTGCTGGTGTTCACCCAGCTCACCATCTTTGCGGTGACCTTGTACCTGCACCGCAGCCAGGCCCATCGCGGCGTGGATTTCCATCCGTTCATCGCGCATTTCTTCCGTTTCTGGGTGTGGCTGACCACCTCGATGATCACCCGCGAATGGGTGGCCATCCATCGCAAGCACCACGCCAAGGTGGAGACCGAAGAAGACCCGCACAGCCCGGTCACCAAGGGCATCGGCCAGGTGTTCTGGCGTGGCGTGGAACTGTATCGCCAGGCCCGTGCGCAGCGTGCCGATATCGAACAGTACGGGCGCGGCGCGCCGGAGGACTGGGTCGAGCGGCATGTGTATACCCCGCATGCCAACCTCGGCCCGGTCGCATTGTTCGTAATCAACACGGTGTTGTTCGGCTTGCCGGGCATCGCCTTGTGGGCGATCCAGATGGCGTGGATTCCGTTCTGGGCCGCCGGCGTGGTCAACGGCCTCGGTCACTGGTGGGGCTATCGCAATTTCGAGTCGGCCGACACCTCGACCAACCTGACCCCGTGGGCGTTCTGGATCGGCGGCGAGGAGCTGCACAACAACCATCACGCCTTCCCCAGCTCGGCGCGGTTCTCGATGCGGCGCTGGGAGTTCGACATCGGCTGGCAGGCCATCCGCCTGCTGCAGGTACTGCGCCTGGCCAAGGTGCTGCGCGTGGCACCGAGCATGGACATCCGCCCCAATATCGCCGTGCCCGATGCCGACACGCTCAAGGCATTGCTGTCGCATCGCTTCCAGGCCATGACCGACTACCAGCGCAACGTGTTCGCACCAGCACTGAAGGAAGAAGCCGCCGCGGCCGGCGCCAAGTTGCGCAAGTTGTTGCCGCGGCGCATGCGCAAGGGCCTGGTCAATGACGGGCGCTGGCTCAAGCCGGCCTGTCGCGAGCAGTTGAACCAGTGGGTGCAGCAGCGCCCGCGCATCCAGCAACTGGTCGAGCACCGCACCCGTTTGACGGCATTGCTGGAAGCGCGCAGCCATGACGCTGCCGAGCGCCTGCGCCAGCTGCAGCAGTGGTGCCAGGACGCGGAGGCCAGCGGCAGCGCCGCGTTGCAGGCCTATGCCGCGCGCTTGAAAGGCTACTCGCTCAGCGCGGCATGAGGACGCTACCGTTGCTGATGGGCCTGTTGCTGGCAGCGCCGGTGATGGCGCAGGTGCAGGACACCCACCAATACCTGCAGCGCATGGATGCGGACGGCGATGGCCGGGTGAGTCCGGACGAATACCTGCAGTGGATGCTCTACGCCTTCGACCGCATGGATCGCAACGGCAATGGCGTGCTCGAAGCGGACGAACAACCCGGCGGGCGTGGCAAGCCGATCAGCCGCGAGGAACAGCGGCAGGTGATCCTGGCGCGCTTTGCGCGGCAGGATGCCGACGGTGATGGTTATCTAAATGCGCGTGAACTGATGGCGCCACCGCGTTGATCAGAATGCGCGTAGGAGCGGCCTCGCCCGCGAAGCCGCTATCGCCAGGACAGCGCTGGCACAGCGCATGAAAGAATTGATGCTGGCAGTTCCACCACGCCAGCTTTGCGGCCGAGGCCGCTCCCACGAGAAGCGTCTCCATGCCCGAATTGCCTGAAGTAGAAACCACCCGCCGTGGCCTGGAGCCGCACCTCACGGGGCGCCGCATCCACGGCGTGATCCTGCGCCGGCCCGACCTGCGCTGGCCCATTCCTGCCGAGATCGAACAGCAATTGCCGGGCCAGCGCATCGAGGCGATCCGCCGTCGCGCCAAATATCTGCTGCTGGATACCAACGCCGGCAGCGCGCTGCTGCACCTGGGCATGTCCGGCAGCCTGCGCGTGCTGCCGGGCGACACGCCGGTGCGCGCGCACGACCACGTCGATGTCAGTCTGGAAGATGGCCGCCTGCTGCGTTTCAACGACCCGCGCCGTTTCGGTTGTCTGCTCTGGCAACCGGCCGGGGAAACCCACGAGCTGCTGCGCGATCTCGGCCCCGAGCCACTGGACGCGGTATTCGACGGGGATTACCTGTTCCAGCGCAGCCGTGGCCGCAGCGCGCCGGTGAAAACCTTCCTGATGGACCAGCGCATCGTGGTCGGCGTGGGCAACATCTATGCAGCCGAAAGCCTGTTCACGGCGGGCATCAATCCACTGCGCGAGGCGGGCAAGGTGTCGCGTGCGCGCTATCAGCGGCTGGCCGATGCGGTGAAGGACATTCTTGGCCACGCCATCACCCGCGGCGGCACCACGCTGCGGGATTTCATCAGCCCCGACGGTGCGCCCGGCTATTTCGAGCAGGAGCTGCTGGTGTATGGCCGCGAAGGCGAGAACTGCAAGCAGTGCGGCCGCGTGCTGCGCTACGCCAGCATTGGCCAGCGGGCCACGGTGTGGTGCGGGCATTGCCAGCGCTGAGCTGACGTGGGCGCGGCAGTTGCCACCGCTCACCGCGCGAAGGCAGATGAAAGAACGGCGCCCCTGGGGCGCCGTTCCGGTGTTGCTTGAAGTGATTCAGTTGGCCGGTGCGCTGGCCGGACCCTTCATCATCGCGTCGCGGTTGGCCTTGAAGGGGTTGCCCTCGTACCAGTTCGGCCAGGTTGCGCCGGCAGCCAGCTCAGCGCCAACGCCGTACAGCAGCTCAAGGTCTTCAACCGTGCCGTCCAGCTTCCAGGTGGCCGGGTCGTATTCGTCCTTCGGGCCGTGGTAGCGGTCCTTGCCATAGGCTTCGGCCGCACGCTTGCCGGCTTCGACGCCGCCTTCGAGCAGGTCTTCGCCACCATCTGCATACAGCGCCGGCACGCCGGCCTTGGCGAAGGGGAAGTGATCGGAGCGGAAGTAGAAGCCGCTCTGCACGGCGCTTTCCGAATGCAGGGTACGGTTCTGCTTGGCGGCCAGCGGCTTGAGGATGTCCTCCAGCTCCGAGCTGCCAAAGCCGGTGACGGTCATGTCACGGGCACGGCCATTGACCGACATCGCGTCGATGTTGATCACGCCGGCAATCTTGTTGAGCGGGAAGGTCGGGTGGTTCACGTAATACTGCGAACCGAGCAGGCCCGATTCTTCCAGCGTGACCGCCAGGAACACCACCGAACGCTCCGGTGCGGTTGGCTGGTGCGCCATCGCATCGGCTACTTCCAGGATGCCGGCCACGCCGGTGGCGTTGTCCACGGCACCGTTGTAGATGTTGTCGCCTTCCTCGCCTTCGTGCTTGCCCAGGTGGTCCCAGTGCGCCATGTAGAGCACGGCTTCATCGGCACGCTTGCTGCCCGGCAGCACGCCCACTACGTTGCGTGACTTCTTCTCGGCAATGGTGCTCTTCAGGTCGAGCGAGAGCTGGGCCTGCAACGGCACCGGCTTGAAGCCGCGCTTGTTGGCATCGCGGTAGGCCTTGTCCAGGTCCAGGCCGGCAGCGGCGAACAGCTTGCCGGCGGCTTCGGCACTGAGCCAGCCCTGGGCCTGCAGGCGCGGTTCCTTGTCTTCGCTGGCCGGCAGGTCGTACTGCGCGCCACCCCAGGAATTCTTGACCACGTCCCAGCCATAGGATGCGCCGGCGGTGTCATGGACGATGAGTGCGGCGGCGGCGCCCTTGCGTGCGGCTTCCTCGAACTTGTAGGTCCAGCGGCCGTAGTAGGTCATGCGCTTGCCGTCGAACAGCTTGGCGTCATCGACATGGAAGCCCGGGTCGTTGACGAACATGACCACGGTCTTGCCCTTCCAGTCCTGGCCGGCGTAGTCGTTCCAGTTCTGCTCGGGCGCATCGACGCCGTAGCCGACGAACACCAGGTCGCTGGCGTCGATCTTGATTTCCGGCTGGCCGCTGCGGGTGCCGATGACCATGTCGGTGCCGAACTTCAGCTCCTCGCTGGCATCGCCGCGCTGGATCTTCAGCACGGTGTTCGGGTTGGCCGTGGTTTCGGTCATCGGCACGTCCTGGAACCAGCTGTCGCCGTTGCCCGGCTGCAGGCCGATGCGCTGCATTTGGTCGCGGATGTAGTTGACCGTGAGTTCCTCGCCCTTGCTGCCCGGCGCGCGGCCTTCAAATTCATCCGAGGCCAGGGTCTTGACCAGCTCACCGAAGTCGGCGGCATTGATCGCGCTGGCGAAGGTATGGGCCGGCACCGGGGCAGGCGCTGGCGCGGAGGCGACGGGCGCTTCGGCGTCGCGTTTGCAGGCGACCAGGGCCGCACTGGCGGCAAGGCACAACAACAGTTTGCGTGGCATGGGGAACTCCGGATTGCAGTCGAACCCCGATTCTAGGCCGAAGCGGGGGTGCAGGCTCAGTTGGCCGGTGCGGTTTCAGTGCTGAAGTGCTGGATCGTCGCGCCACTGACCGGGCCGGTACGTGCGCTGTCGTGCACGTAGAGCACCACTTCGCGCTCGAAAATCAGCGAGCCCTCGACCACTGCATTCGGCCCGATGATGATGCGCGGCTTGCGCGGTGCCTTGAACGAAATGCCGAACGAGGGGCGTTCAACCTTGATACCGCCCTTGACCACCGAATCCACGCCGACGGTGATGTCGCCATTGACGGTTTCGATATCGCCATCGAGCTGGGTGGCCACCAGGCCGATGCCGCCGTTGACCGTGGTCACGCCGCCACTGACGCGGCTGCCACGGTCAACGAAGATGCTGCCGTTCACCGTCTCCAGCCCGCTGGCCAGCGTCAGGTTGCGGCCGGCACGGATCGCACCGTTCACGGTTTCAATGCTGCGCGCGGTGACGTTGTCATCGATGCGGATGCTGCCGTTCACGGTCTCCACGCTGCGGGCGTTCACGCCACGGGCCAGGTGGATGCTGCCGTTCACCGTTTCCAGGTCGCGGTAGCGGGTATCGGCGCTGGTCTGGATGCTGCCGTTGACCTTGCTGATGTCATCGTCTGCCATCGCCTGCGGTGCGGCTGCGGCCAGGGCCAGCAACAGGAGGAATCGTTTCATGGGAATTTCCTTGGATGGGCAGCCCAGGGGACAGGCACCGATGGCACCACGCTTGGTTACAATCCGCACCTGCCTTAAGTCATTGGAAAGCCATTGCGCCAGACGTGCCTCCATCGCTGCCAAGACCGTCTTCGGGCCCTGCCGCGCTGGAGCGCGGGGTGCCTGCTGGGCCTGGCACTGGTGGCCGGCCCGTTGCCGGCGCAGAACAACCCACGCGATGCGGAAAAGAAGCTGCAGCAGCTGCGGGGGGAGTTGAAAGGCGTCTCCCAGGAGCGCCGGCAGCTTGAACAGCAGCGCGGTGATGCCCAGCAGCAACTGCGCGATGCCGACCGCAACGTCGCGCGCAGCGGCCGCGCCGTCGCCGAATCCGAGGCCGCCGTGCGCCGCGAACAACAGGCACTGGCGGAACTGCAGCAGCGCAGGGCGACACTGGAAGGCGGGCTGTCACGCCAGCGTGAGCAACTGGCGGCACTGGTGCGCAGTGCGTACCAACTTGGCAACCACGCGCCGCTGAAGCTGCTGTTGTCGCAGGACCGCGTGGCCGACGCCAACCGGCAACTGGCCTACCACCGCTATCTGCAACGTGAGCGTGCCCAGGCCATCGCCACACTGACCGCCGACCTGCAGACACTGAACACCACCGAGCAGCAGATCCTGGCACGCAGCAAGGAGCTGGAGCAGGCGCGCGTGCAGCAGCGCCAGCAGGCTGCTGCGTTGGCACAGGATCGCCGCCAGCGTGCCGCGCTGCTGTCGGACCTGGACCAGCGCTACCAGGATCGCAGCGAGCGGGAAAAGGCGCTGGGCAAGGATGCGCAGTCGCTGGAGCGGGTGCTGGCCAACCTGCGTGCGACAGCGGCCCGGGCCGAAGCCCAGCGCCGCGCCGCTGCCCGTCGTGCTGCCGAGCAGGCACGGCAGGGCACTGCCAACACCGGCGCCGGGCCCCGTGCGGGTGCCGGCAAGACGCCGCCGCGCGTGGTGGCCAACGCACCGGCACCACGCGTTGGTGGGCTGGGCTGGCCGCTGTCGGGCAATCTGCTGGCGCGCTACGGCGGGCGACTGCCGGATGGGCGCAACAGCGTCGGTGTGTTG
The DNA here is from genome assembly GCF_056759635.1 of Stenotrophomonas sp. STEN056. NCBI lineage: Bacteria > Pseudomonadati > Pseudomonadota > Gammaproteobacteria > Lysobacterales > Lysobacteraceae > Stenotrophomonas > Stenotrophomonas sp. STEN056. The sequence continues at coordinate 25,844 of NZ_JBRRDL010000038.1, read as the reverse complement.
ATCGGCGCCCCTGCCGGCAGCACGGTGACGGCGGTGGCCGACGGCACGGTGGTGTTCTCCGATTGGATGACCGGCTACGGCATGATCCTGATCGTCGACCATGGCAACGGCTATATGAGCCTGTATGCCCACAACGATGCGCTGCTGCGTGATGCCGGCGCCCGCGTGCGTCGTGGCGAAGCGGTGGCCAAGGTCGGCAATTCAGGTGGACAGGGCGTGACGGCGCTGTACTTCGAGTTGCGCCGCAACGGCCAGCCGGTGGACCCGACTACCTGGCTGCAGAGGCAATAGGCAAGTGCGCGTTCGATGGACGAGGGCGGCCCGCCCGGGGCGCTGATCGTGAACCGGACACGGACAGCGGGTTTACCGCGGCTGGCGGCTGGCATGGCCCGGCCCTGCGGTTCAACGGGAATTTAGCCGGGCTTCGCGCATAATCGGAACCGGCACGCTTTGGCGTGCATCCGTTTTCTCATGGAGTGGTTCATGCGTGTAGCCCGTCTTGCCGCTGCCCTGCTGTTGGCCCTGTCCCCTGCGCTCACGCTGGCGCAGAGCGTGTCGGACAAGGCACCCTCGGCGGATGATCCCGATGCCAAGGAGTCGGTGACCTCACGTGTCCCGCTGGATGAAATCCGCCGTTTTGTCGCGGTCTACAACGCGGTGCGCGCCGCCTATGTGGACCCGGTCGATGACAAGCAGCTGATGCAGTCGGCCGTGCGCGGTCTGCTGCTGGAGCTGGACCCGCACAGTACCTACTTCGACAAGGAAGACGCGCAGGCCTTCGACGAGCAGGCCACCGGCGCCTATGAAGGCATCGGCGTGGAACTGCTGCAGCAGGACAACGTGCTCAAGGTGGTCTCGCCCATCGATGACACGCCGGCCGCACGGGCAGGGCTGCGCGCGGGCGATCTGATCGTGGCCATCGACGGCAAGCCGATCAGTGCGATCGAGGCAATGGAGCCGCTGCGCGGCGTGGCCGGCAGCAAGGTTGTGCTGACCATCGAGCGTGGCGATGAAAAGCCGTTCGATGTGACGGTCGTGCGCGAGACCATCCGTGTCACCAGCGTGCGCAGCAAGATGCTTGAGCCAGGTTACGGCTACGTGCGCATCAGCACCTTCCAGGCCGATACCGGCGCCGATTTCCAGAAGCACCTCGGCCAGTTGCAGGCGCAGTCCGGCGGCAAACTGAAGGGCCTGGTGCTGGACCTGCGCAGCAACCCCGGTGGCCTGCTGACCGCCGCGGTGCAGGTGGCCGACGACCTGCTCGACAAGGGCGGCATCGTCAGCACGCGCGGGCGCATTTCCATCAGCGATGCCAAGTTTGATGCCACCCCGGGCGACCTGATGAAGGGCGCGCCGGTGGTGGTGCTGGTGGATGCGGGTTCGGCCAGCGCCTCGGAAGTGCTGGCCGGTGCCTTGCGCGACAACCAGCGCGCCCGCGTGATCGGCAGCCGTACCTTCGGCAAGGGCTCGGTGCAGACCGTGCTGCCTCTGGACAACGGGGATTCGGTCAAGCTCACCACCGCGCGCTACTACACGCCGAGCGGGCGTTCGATCCAGGCCACCGGCATCGTGCCCGACGTGGAGCTGGCCCCGGAGCCGAGCGATGTGAACAAGGACGTGCCGGCCAGCCTCAGCGACTACAGCGAAGCCAGCCTGCCGGGCCACCTGCGCGGTGATGACGAAGCCACGGCCAGCAAGGCCGGCGTGGTGCTGTCGGGCGAAGGCCCGGTACAGTCCGCGCTGCGTGAGCTCAAGCAGCCGGGTTCGGTTGCTGGCGTTGCCAAGGCCAGCTCGGCTGCCGTCGCTGCGGCCAAGCGGGAACCGGCAACGCCGGAAGCCGCGGCAGCGGCGGCCGCCAAGCCAGAGGCCGCCAAGCCGGAACCTGCCAAGCCCGATCCGGTGACGCCACCGACGGAGACCGAACCGCCCCAGCCGGCGGGCAATGACGGCAAGTGATATCCAACGGCCCTGCATCGCAGGGCCGTTCCATTTGTCAGTGCGGTTTTTCGGGACGGCGCAGGATGTGGGCCTTTTCCCCATCCGGGCCTGGCGGAAAGCCGGTTTCAAGCACCGGCCAAGCGGCCGTCAGAAGCCGTGGTGCTTGCGCAGCCGCCGCGCGATGGCCGCGCGCACATACAAGCCGTAGATGATGCCGAACACAAAGCCGGCCACATGCGCCGACCAGGCCACCATGCCGAAACTGGGGCCGATATAGGCAAACACCACCTGCAGGGCTGCCCATGCGCCGATCAACAAGAACGCGGGCGCGCGCACGAACTCCAGGAACAGGCCCAGCGGCAGCACCAGGCCCAGGCGCGCACCGGGGAACAGCGCCAGATAGGTGCCCATCAATGCGGAAACCGCACCGCTGGCACCGATGATGGTCCGGTCGGGGGCGCCCATCACATACAGGGCGGCAAGGTTGGCCGCCGCCCCGCCCAGCAGGAACAGCAGCAGCAGCCGCCACGGCCCCAGCATGCGCTCGGCCGGCGGCCCGAAGATCAGCAGGAACACCAGGTTGCCGAGCAGGTGCAGCCAGTCCGCATGCAGGAACAGGGCGGTGAACAGCCGCAGCACGCTGCCGTCGCGCAGGGCGGCCCACCAGTCCTGCGGATTTCCCAGGCCGGTGGAGAGTGCCCCCCAGTCCAGCCAAAGCGAGCGGCGCGCCTCATCCGGGCGTGAGATTGACCACAGGAATGCCAGCCAGATGGCCGTGAACAGCAGCGGCACGGCCCAGCGCAGACCTGGCTTCTTACGGGAGGGAATGGAGACGAACATGTGCGCGAAGCCTAACCCGGGGCCCGTCAACGGTGGGATCCGGGATTTTGGGTTGTCGTTATTGTTTAGTTAAGGTTGCTGGGTAATACTGCATACGGCGTCGTATGTCGGGAGGGGACTCCGGCGCACTTCCAGGCAGCTTCGGCGGCCAGAAAGTGCAGGCGCAAAAACGAACATCATCGTCTTACGTCTTACGGAGAGAGTTTCCAACATGACTGCTTCCTCATTTGCACGCGTTACTGCTCTGGCTGTCGGCATCGCCGGCGCATTGACCTTCGGTCACGCCCAGGGCGCGGCTTTCCAGCTGAAAGAAAACAGCGCCAAGGGCCTGGGCCGCGCATTCGCCGGCTCGACCAGCGCGTGGGGTGATGCTTCGGTCATCGCCACCAACCCGGCCTCGATGCGTCTGCTGGACGGCCGCCAGTTCCAGGCCGACCTGAGCGCCATCAGCTTCTCGGCGGACTTCAAGAGCCAGGGTGGCCGTTACGTCGGTCCGACCGGCCCGGGCACCGGCATGCCGATCAGCGGTGGCAACGGTGGTGATGCCGGCATGATCGCGCCGGTTCCGGCGGCTTACTTCCATGTGCCGTTCGGTGAAAACGACAACATGCATTTCGGTCTGTCGCTGACCGCACCGTTCGGCTTCACCACCGAATACGACCGCAACTGGGTGGGCCGCTACCACGGCGTGAAGACCGACCTGAAGGCCATCGACCTGGGCGCGGCGTTCTCTTACGACGTCAACCCGTACGTGTCCTTCGGCGCCAGCGTGTTCGTCGAGCACCTGACCATCGAACTGACCAATGCCGTTGACTTCGGCACCGTCGCTTACGCCGGCAGCAATGGCGCCAGCGCCGCAGTGGGCCTGACCCCGGGCAGCGCCGATGGTTTCTCCTCGGTGGAAGGTGACAACAATGCCGTCGGTTACGTGATCGGCGGTACCTTCAGCCCGAGCGAAGACACCAACATCGCCCTGAGCTACCGCTCCAAGGTCGAGCACAAGGTCACCGGCGGCAAGGCCCGCTTCGACGTGCCGGCACTCGCCGCCGCCGCGCTGCAGACCGATGCCCGTGGCATCTTCGTCAACACCAGCGGCAAGGCCACCGTGACCCTGCCGGCTTCGGCCACCCTGAGCGTCACCCACCGCGTCAATGACCGCTGGACCGTGATGGGCGACGTGACCCGCACCGCGTGGGCCCCGTCCTTCGACAAGGTGGTTGTGGACTTCGCCTCGAACCAGCCCAACACCGAGCTGGAGTTCGGCTACAAGGACACCACCTTCGCGTCGCTGGGTGCCGAGTACAAGCTGTCGGAAACCATCACCCTGCGCGGTGGTGTTGCCTACGACCAGAGCCCGACCACCAACGAGCACCGTGACGTGCGCGTGCCGGACGTGACCCGCAAGTGGCTGTCGGTCGGCCTGGGCTGGACTCCGTCGGAGAAGACCGAGTTCAACTTCGGTTACACCCACCTGTTCACCAACGAGCCGTCGATCAACATCACCTCGGCTACCCTCAGCACCCTGAAGGGCAAGTACGACGTGGGTGGCGACATCCTGGCTGCTTCGATCAACTACAAGTTCTGATCGCGCTGTTCACCGTTGTTGCAGAAAGCCCTGCGCAAGCGGGGCTTTCTGTTTTTGGGTTTTGCGTGCGGGGAGCTGGGGCAGGGGGGAAAGCGCGACTTCGTCGCTTCCCCTCTCCTGCCTGCGGCATCCTCTCCCGCAAGGGGAGAGGAGGAAGCCAAAGCCAAAGCCAAAGCCAGAGCAGAAGCCAAAGCCAAAGCCAAAGCCAAAGCAGAAACTCTGGTCTCCTGTTGCCGGAGTAGGCAGGCCGTGGGCAGGCAGTGAACAGAAAAAACCCCGCTTTCGCGGGGTTTCTCGTTACTGCATCCACCTGGTGCGATCAGTCGCCCAGGGTCAGCAGCGAGGCGTTGCCGCCGGCCGCCGTGGTGTTCACCGTTACCGTCTTTTCGGTGGCAAAGCGCAGCAGGTAGTGCGGGCCGCCGGCCTTGGGGCCGGTGCCGGAAAGACCCTGGCCGCCAAACGGCTGCACGCCGACCACCGCGCCAATCTGGTTGCGGTTGATGTAGACGTTGCCCACGTTGACACGCGAGGCGATGCGATCCACCGTTTCGTCGATGCGCGAATGCACACCCAGGGTCAGGCCGTAGCCGGTGTCGTTGATCTGGTCGATCACCGCATCCAACTGGTCGGCCTTCCAGCGGATCACGTGCAGCACCGGCCCGAAGATCTCCTTGTGCAGTTGGCCGAGGTCCTTCAACTCGTAGGCGCGCGGTGCGAAGAAGGTGCCGTGTGCGGCTGCATCAGACAACGGCGCGACGGCGATCAGGCGCGCCTCTTTGTCCATGCGCGCGGCGTGGTCGTTGAGGATCTGCAGTGCGTCGGCGTCGATCACCGGGCCGACGTCGGTGGACAGCTCGCCCGGGTTGCCGATCTTCAGTTCGGCCATCGCACCGGCCAGCATGCCCATCACCTTGTCGGCGATGTCGTCCTGCACGAACAGCACGCGCGCGGCCGAGCAACGCTGGCCGGCCGAGGTGAAGGCCGAGCCGATGGCGTCCTTGACCAGTTGTTCCGGCAGCGCCGAGGAGTCGGCGATGAAGGCGTTCTGGCCGCCGGTCTCGGCGATCAACACACCGATGGCGGCATCGCGTGCGGCCATGGCGCGGTTGATGGCGCGGGCGGTGTCGGTGGAGCCGGTGAAGGCCACGCCGGCCACGCGCGGGTCGGCGGTCAGCGCGGCACCGACGGTGGCGCCGTCGCCCGGCAGGAACTGCAGCACGCCTTCGGGCACGCCGGCGTCGAGCAGCAGCTTCACCGCGTAGTAGCCGATCAGGTTGGTCTGCTCGGCCGGCTTGGCAATGACGCTGTTGCCGGCGGCCAGGGCGGCGCTGATCTGGCCCAGGAAGATCGCCAGCGGGAAGTTCCACGGGCTGATGCAGACGAACACGCCGCGACCATGCAACTGCAATTCGTTGCTTTCGCCGGTCGGGCTGGGCAGCTTCTCGGCGGTGCCGAACTGCTCGCGCGCCTGCTTGGCGTAGTAACGCAGGAAATCCACCGCTTCGCGCACTTCGGCCACGCCATCGGGCAGGCTCTTGCCGGCTTCCTTCACGCACAGCGCCATGAACTCGGCGATGCGTGCTTCCAGCTGGTCGGCGGCGTGCTCAAGGATGGCGGCGCGGCTTGCGGCCGGGGTGCGGTTCCAGGCCGGCTGTGCGGCCACGGCATTGGCCAGGGCCTTCTGCACGGTGGCGCTGTCGGCGGCCTGCCAGTGGCCGACCACGTCGCGGCTGTCGGCCGGGTTGGTGACCGGCAGTGCGGCGCCGGTGACGGTGGCGCCCGGCACCAGCGGTGCTGCCTGCCACGGTTTGACGGCGGCATTGAGCTGCTCGGCGAGGGCACGCAGGTCGTTGTCGTTGGCGAGGTTGATGCCCATGGAATTGTTCCTGTCGTGGTTCTGGCTGCGCAGCAGGTCAACCGGCAGCGGGATCTTGGGATGTGGAATGGAGGCGAACGAGGACACCGCTTCGACCGGGTCGCGGATCAGCTCATCGATGGACACGTCTTCGTCGGTGATGCGGTTGACGAAGCTGGAGTTGGCGCCGTTTTCCAGCAGGCGGCGCACCAGGTAAGGCAGCAGGTCTTCGTGCGAACCCACCGGCGCGTACACGCGGCACGGCACGTTGAGGCGGTCGGCCGGGATCACTTCGGCATACAGGTCATCGCCCATGCCGTGCAGCTTCTGGTGCTCGTACACGCCGCCCTTGGCGATCTGCTTGATCGTGGCGATGGTGGCCGCGTTGTGGGTGGCGAACATCGGGTAGAGGGCGTCAGCGTGGCCGAACAAGCGCTTGGCGCAGGCGATGTAGGACACGTCGGTGTTCTGCTTGCGGGTGAACACCGGGTAGCCGGCCAGGCCTTCGACCTGCGCACGCTTGATCTCCGCATCCCAGTAGGCGCCCTTGACCAGGCGTACCTGCAGTTTGTGGCCGATGCGGCGGGCCAGGTCGGCCAGGTAATCAATCGTGTACGGCGTGCGCTTCTGGTACGACTGCACGACGATGCCGAAGCCTTCCCAACCCTTGAGCGAGGGATCGCTGACCACGCGTTCGATGATGTCCAGCGACAGTTCCAGACGGTCGGTTTCCTCGGCATCGACGGTACAGCCGATGCCGTAGGACTTGGCAAGCTGCGCCAGCTCCAGCACGCCGGGAACCAGGTCGTTCAACACGCGCTCGCGCTTGGCGTGCTCGTAGCGCGGGTACAGCGCCGAGAGCTTGATCGAGATGCCGTGCGAGGCGGTGACGTCGCCGTCGGCCTCGCCGCCACGGGCGATGTTGTCGCTGCCGATGGCGTGAATGGCGCGGCGGTAATCCTCCAGATAGCGCAGCGCATCCTTCATGGTCAGCGCGCCTTCGCCAAGCATGTCGAAGGAATAGCGGTAGTTGCTGTTGTCGCCCTTGTGCGAACGCGACAGCGCCTCGTCGATGGTGCGGCCCATGACGAACTGGTGGCCCATGATCTTCATGGCCTGGCGCACGGCCAGGCGGATCACCGGCTCGCCGACGCGGCCGATCAGGCGCTTGAAGGCGCCGTGCACGTCGCGCTTGGTGGCATCGGCCAGGTCAACCAGATGGCCGGTCAGCATCAGGCCCCAGGTCGAGGCGTTGACCAGCACCGAATCGGATTGGCCCATGTGGCGCTTCCAGTCGGCTTCGCCGAGCTTGTCGCGGATCAGCTTGTCGGCCGTTTCCTGGTCCGGAATACGCAGCAGGGCTTCGGCCACGCACATCAGCAGCACGCCTTCTTCGCTGCCGAGGTCGTACTGGCGCATGAAGGCCTCGATTGCGCCCTGGTTCTTGGCGCGGGCGCGCACCCGGCGCACCAGGTCGGCGGCGGTGGCCTGCACCTGTGCCTGCTCGTCGGCAGGCAGGCGGGCTTGCTCCAGCAGTTCGCGCACGTGGCTGGTTTCGTCCTTCAGCCAGGCATTGGTGATGGCCTGGCGCAACGCGGACGGCGCCGGCGGCAGTTCGGGCGAAAGCAGTGCTTTCGTCGGAGGGGTGACAGCGTTGGATGAGGGTGCGTGCATGCCTTGGGCCACGGTTGTGCAATTGGGCCATTTTAATCCTCGGCGATCTTTTTCCCAGCCCCTTGAGAGCCCCTTATTCATTGCCGAAAGCCTTTCGTACAAGGCGATTCAAGAAAATTGACGGCAGTCGTTTTGTTTGTGCCGATTCCGGCAATATTGCCGACGAAGTTATGCCGGATGGGGGCGGTTTTTGTGTGCGCTGCAACATCCTGCACATGCATGAATGGAAGCTTGCCGGTGTGGTTGGGCGCGGCTACCATCGAGTCGTTTTCCGCGGTACGGACGCGGTTGCGACATGATCCAGATGCTTCGGTCAGTTTCCGATGTCTCGCATGCGCAGCTGGTGCTGCATCCCCCACGGGCGCTCACGGCCCGGCAGTTCGTCCTGTTGTTTGCGGCGTTGGCAGGGTTGATGGTGTTCACGGCCGGCCTGGCTTGGCTGTCCGGAAACGTCCTGGCTCCTGTCTTCGCGTTGGTGCATTGCTTCCTGGTGGGTTGGGCGTTGCGTGCGGCATGGCGCAGCGGCGATCGCCGGGAAGAGATCCGGGTAGGGCCGGACTGCGTGGAAGTCATTCCCGCGGCCGGAGTTTCACCGGCGTTCCGGGCACACCCGTATTGGGTGCGGCTGGTGGCCGGGGAGGAACGGGTCCTGCTGGTTTCCAGCGGCAAGCAGGTGGAAGTGGGGAGTTTCCTCGCACCTGCCGAACGTCGGGAACTTGCGGCGGCACTTGAAGGCTTGCTCGCAGCCAGCAATGGCTGCAAACCGACGACGTCAAGGGTCTAGGCATGAAGCAAAGCAGCGGGTGGGGCGGAAAGTTGCAATACGGATTCATGCTGGCAGCCATGGCGCTGTTGGCGCCGGCGGCGTGGGCGCAGTCGGCCGATCCCAAGGAATGGCAGCTCAACATGGGCAAGGGCGTCACCCATACCGCGCGCATGGCGTGGGAAGCGCACATGGTGGCGTTGTGGGTCTGCGTGGTGATCGGCGTGCTGGTGTTCGCCGCCTTGTTCTACGCCACCTTCAAGTTCCGTCGCTCCAAGGGCGCGGTGGCCAAGCAGTTCAGCCACAACACCAAGGCCGAGGTGATCTGGACGGTCATTCCCATCGTCATCCTGGTGGTGATGGCCTGGCCAGCCACTGCCAAGCTGATCGCGATGTACGACACCCGCGACTCGGAAATGACGGTGAAGGTCACCGGCTACCAGTGGATGTGGAAGTACGAGTACCTGGGTGAGAACGTGGCCTTCACCAGCCGCCTGGACCGCAAGTCCGACCAGGTCCGCCAGAGCGGCGCGGTGCCGACCATGGCCAGCGATCCGCATTACCTGCTGGACGTGGACAACCCGCTGGTGTTGCCGGTCAACACCAAGGTGCGCTTCGTCATCACCTCCGATGACGTGATCCACGCCTGGTGGGTGCCGGCGCTGGGCTGGAAGCAGGACGCCGTGCCGGGCTTCATCAACGAGCGCTGGACCAACATCGAGACCGAAGGCGTCTACCGCGGCCAGTGCGCGGAGTTGTGCGGCAAGGACCATGGCTTCATGCCGATCGTGGTCAAGGCCGTGTCCAAGGAAGAGTTCAAGACGTGGCTGGCGGCACGCAAGCCCGCACCTGCCCCGGAAGCCGCACCCGCTGCGGCACCGGCCAACGAAGAAACACCGCAACCGGAAGCCGCGCCTGCCCAGCAGGCGAGCACCGGCGCCTGATCCCACTGCGTGCCGGCGCAGGCCGGCGCGATGCCTGGAAACTGGATTAACGAGGTGTAGTTGCAATGGCGAACTCCGCAGTGGATCACCCCGATCATCACGGCCATCAACAAGGCTTCTTCGAGCGCTGGTTTTTCTCCACCAACCACAAAGACATCGGCACGCTGTACCTGCTTTTCAGCTTCCTGATGTTCATCGTCGGCGCGGCGATGAGCGTGGTGATCCGCCTGGAGCTTGCCCAGCCCGGCCTGCAGTACGTGAAGCCGGAATTCTTCAACCAGATGACCACCGTGCATGCGCTGGTGATGATCTTCGGCGGCGTGATGCCGGCCTTCGTCGGCCTGGCCAACTGGATGATCCCGCTGCAGATCGGTGCGCCGGACATGGCGCTGCCGCGCATGAACAACTGGTCGTTCTGGTTGTTGCCAGTGGCCTTCACGCTGCTGCTGCTGACCTTGTTCCTGCCCGGTGGCGCGCAGGCCGGTGGCTGGACCATGTACCCGCCGCTGTCGCTGCAGGGCGGCTACAACGTCGCCTTCAGCGTGTTCGCCATCCATGTGGCCGGCGTCAGCTCGATCATGGGTGCGATCAACATCATCGCCACCGTGCTCAACATGCGCGCGCCGGGCATTGATCTGCTGAAGATGCCGATCTTCTGCTGGACCTGGCTGATCACCGCATTCCTGTTGATCGCGGTAATGCCGGTATTGGCCGGTGCGGTGACCATGCTGTTGACCGACAAGTTCTTCGGCACCAGCTTCTTCAACGCCGCCGGTGGCGGTGACCCGGTGATGTACCAGCACATCTTCTGGTTCTTCGGCCACCCGGAGGTCTACATCATGATCCTGCCGGCCTTCGGCGTGGTCAGCGAGATCCTCCCCACCTTCAGCCGCAAGCCGCTGTTTGGTTACCAGGCAATGGTGTACGCCACGGCCGCCATCGCCTTCCTGTCGTTCATCGTGTGGGCGCACCACATGTTCACGGTGGGCATGCCGCTGGGAGGCGAAATCTACTTCATGTTCGCCACCATGCTGATCTCCATCCCGACCGGGGTGAAGGTGTTCAACTGGGTCAGCACGATGTGGGAAGGCTCGCTCACGTTCGAGACGCCGATGCTGTTCTCGATCTCCTTCGTCATCCTGTTCACCATCGGTGGTTTCTCCGGCCTGATGCTGGCGATCGTGCCGGCCGACTTCCAGTACCACGACACCTATTTCGTGGTGGCGCACTTCCATTACGTGCTGGTCACCGGCGCGGTGCTGGCGCTGATCGCGGCGGTGTACTACTGGTGGCCGAAGTGGACCGGCCGCATGTACAACGAGTTCTGGGGCAAGGTGCATTTCTGGTGGACGATGGTGTTCGTCAACCTGCTGTTCTTCCCGCAGCACTTCCTCGGCCTGGCCGGCATGCCGCGCCGCATTCCCGACTACAACCCGGTGTTCGCCGACTGGAACCTGGTCAGTTCGATCGGTGCGTTCGGCATGTTCGTCACCCCGTTCATGATGGCGGCGATCCTGCTGTCCTCACTGCGCAGCGGCCAGCGTGCCGAAGCGCGTGCATGGGAAGGTGCCAAGGGCCTGGAGTGGACCGTGCCGTCGCCGGCACCGGCACACACCTTCACGGTGCCGCCGGTGATCAAGCCGGGTGATCTGGCCCATGACGATGTCACCCACTGAGGAGCCGCAGCCGATGAACAGCAAGCAATGGCAACCTGAGGAACTGGCGCTGCGCCGTCGCCGCTCGCGTCGCACCGCGCTGGTGGTGGGGTTGATCGCGGTGGCGGTGTATGTCGGTTTCATCCTGTCCGGAGTGCTCGCGCATTGACCACGCCCGTGTCCAAGCCTGCACGCAACGCCGGCATGGTCCGGCTGATCGGCGTGGCGTTGGCGGTGTTCGTGCTGACCTTCTCGCTGGTGCCGCTGTACCGCATTGCCTGCGAAAAGGTGTTCGGCGTGCGCCTGGAGCGCGGTGCAAGCCAGGGCGCCGTCGCCCGTGCGGGCGACACCAAGCGCACGGTGCGGGTGGAGTTCGATGGCGGCGTCAATTCCAAACTGCCGTGGGCCTTCCATCCGGAAAAGCTGACGATGGACGTGGTGCCCGGCGAGTTGAACGAGGCGCTGTACTACGCACGCAATGACAGCGTGCGCGCGATGGTCGGCAGTGCGGTGCCGTCGGTGGCGCCGGCGCGTGCGTCGGGCTACTTCAACAAGACCGAATGTTTCTGTTTCACCGCGCAGACCCTGCAGGCCGGTGAGCAGCGTGAAATGCCGGTGCGCTTCATCGTTGATCCGGATCTTCCGGCCGACGTGAAGACCATCACCCTGTCCTACACGTTCTACAAGAATGATGCGCTGACCGAGCAGCTGGCACCGGCCGCTGCCGCCGCCGCTGCACATGCAGCTCCCTGATCACGGACCCGGAAGCAAGCCATGGCCCACAACACGCCTGATGCCAACGTCTACTTCGTGCCGAGCCACAGCAAGTGGCCCTTTGTCGGTTCGATTGCCATGCTGGTGTTGATGGTCGGGGTGGCCAGCTGGCTCAACGACACCAGCTGGGGGCGATGGACGTTTTTCGCCGGCCTGGCGATGCTGGTGTTCACCTTGTTCCTCTGGTTCGGTGATGTCATCCGTGAATCGGTGGCGGGCAACTACAACCGGCAGGTGGACGGCTCGTTCCGGATGGGGATGATCTGGTTCATCTTCTCCGAGGTGATGTTCTTTGCGGCCTTCTTCGGTGCGCTGTTCTACACGCGCAACATGGGCCTGCCGTGGCTGGGCGGTGAAGGCCAGGGCGTGATGACCAACGACCTGCTGTGGAGCGGCTATTCGGCGGCCTGGCCGACCAATGGCCCGGGCGATATCGGCGGTGCGTTCCAGACCATCCCGGCCTGGGGCCTGCCGCTGCTCAATACGCTGATCCTGCTGACCTCCGGCGTGACCCTGACCATCGCGCATCACGCACTCAAGGCAGGCAACCGCAAGCAGCTGCTGATCTGGCTGGGCGCGACAGTGGTGCTGGGTTGCGTGTTCCTGTTCTTCCAGGCCGAGGAGTACATCCACGCCTACAAGGAGCTGAACCTGACCCTGGGCTCGGGCATCTACGGGTCCACCTTCTTCATGCTGACCGGCTTCCACGGTGCCCATGTGTTGCTGGGGACGATCATGTTGATCGTGATGTGGCTGCGCGCGGCCAAGGGCCACTTCACCCGTGACAACCACTTCGGCTTTGAAGCCGCAGCGTGGTACTGGCACTTCGTCGACGTGGTGTGGCTGATGCTGTTCCTGTTTGTGTATGTGCTTTGATCAGGGAATCGAGAACAGGGAATGGGGAATCGGGAGAAGCACGGGATTTGCTGGTGCTTTCACCATTCACCATTCCCGGTTCCCTATTCCCGGCTCTCAGCCCCCAACCCCGTGTGGCTTGATCCAGCCCGTATAGATGCCCAGTGCGACGAGCAGGATCAGCACCACTGACAGCGCGATACGCCGCGTCAGTGCGTTGACCGTGCGCTTGGTCTGGCCGCGATCGATCATCAGGTAATAGAGGCCCGCTCCCAGATTCCAGACGATGACGATCAGAAACGCGATTACCAGCAGGGTCTTCAACGAATCATTCATACGTGGCTCGGTCGGTGGATGGGCAGGGCTATATCACCTGCTCCGGGGCAGGTTGTCATGACGCGACAGCACACGGCAATCCTCGGTTGGCCGCTTGCCGTGCTGGTGGCGGCCGTGTTCTGCGGGTTCGGCATCTGGCAGCTGCAGCGCATGCATCAGAAGGAAACCCTGCTCGCGCAGCTGCCGCCCAGCCACGGCACGGCGGTGACGCTGGATGAGGCATTGAAGGCGCCGCTGGCGCTGCATTGGCTGCGTGACCGATTGCAGTTCGTACCCGGCGTGGTTCTGCTGGACAACCAACTGCGCGAAGGCCGCGCCGGGGTGAAGGTGTACCAGGCCGCGCGTGCGCAGAGCGGCATGGCCGTGTTGGTGGATATGGGCTGGTTGCCGCTGCCGGCCGACCGGCAATTGCCGAAGGTGGCGCAGCAACAAGGCTGGCAAGCTCTGGAAGGGCTGTGGGCGCCAGCGCCGTCGTCGGGGCTGGCACTGGGGCCACCGCTGAGTGCCGCACCGCAGGCGCAGACCTGGCTGGCCACACGTTTGGAGTTGCCGGCTATCGCCCATGAGCTTGGCTTGGCGTCGTCCGCGTTGGCGCCGCATGTGCTGCGCCTGGACCCTGCCTTGCCGCTGGGATACACCCGTGATCTGGATCTGCTGCCCAATACCTTGCCGCCCTCAAGGCATCTTGGTTATGCGGTGCAGTGGTTCGGCATGGCGCTGGCGGTGTTGGTGATTGCCGGCGTGTTGCAGTGGCGGCGACGCAAGCGGGGAGGGCGGTTGTGATGATGGGTATAGCGAAGCGCAACAGCACCCCTCCCGAGCCCTCCCCTGCGCTGCGCGCAAGGGAGGGGGCGGGTTCTGCAATGCTCGCCGGGATTGCTGCCACCGCGGCTTTTCTCCCTCCCTTTCACCGAAGGTGAAGGGGAGGGCCGGGGAGGGGTGCTTCATGCCTCTGCCGTTGCCTCTGCCGTTGCCTCCGCCTCCGCTTTTGCGAATCCCGAATCTCGAATCTCGAATCTCCAACCAATCCCGGCCAAAACCCATGAACGCACTCACCCCCGACCAGCTCGCCACCCGCAACCGCGGCCGCCGGGTACTGCTGCTGATCTTCGCCATGTTCTTCGGCTCGATGGCGTTGGCCGGCATCCTGCGGTTCTCCGGTTGGACGCCGCAGATCAACCGCAATCATGGGCAGCTGTACGAACCGGCCATTGATCTGCGCGGGGAGCGCCTGCAGTTGGCCGATGGCCAGCCATACCCCTGGAATCCGGAAGCGCGGATCTGGCGCATCGTGCTGGCGCCGCCGGCCGATTGCGCCCCTGCCTGCGTCACTTTGTCGCAGCAGTTGGACAAGGTGTGGCAGCTGTTCGGGCATAACGCCGATAATGTCGAGATATTGTGGCTGGGTGTGCCCCCTGCACAGGTGGCGGCGATGCCGGCACTGAAGGTGCTGCAAGCCCAGCCCGCGTTCCGGGAAAAATTGCCGGGGGTTGATGACCCGGCTGGAACCCCGGTGTATGTGATTGATCCCAATGGCTTTGTGGTGTTGCGCTATGCGCCGGGTTTTGAACCGGGCGGGTTGCGGGCCGACCTCTCCAGGCTGTTGAAATTGAAGTGAGTCCCGTTCGATGAATGCCACCGCGCGTCCGGCGCTGTACCGCAATTTCCACCGCCTGGCGTGGTTCGCACTGATCATGACGGCCAGCACGATCATGTTCGGCTCGTTCGTGCGCCTGTCCGATGCCGGCCTGAGTTGCCCGGATTGGCCCACCTGCTACGGCCGTGTTACTTGGCCGCAGACGCAGATGGAGGCCGCGCAGCACGTGGCCAGCGAGATCCGCCCACTGGAAAGCCACAAGGCCTGG
Organism: Stenotrophomonas sp. STEN056; assembly: GCF_056759635.1. Lineage (NCBI taxonomy): Bacteria > Pseudomonadati > Pseudomonadota > Gammaproteobacteria > Lysobacterales > Lysobacteraceae > Stenotrophomonas > Stenotrophomonas sp. STEN056. The sequence continues at coordinate 10,760 of NZ_JBRRDL010000038.1, read as the reverse complement.
CGCGAGCAGGTGCACCGCTTCCTGGCCGGCCTGCTGGGCGTGGAAGTACTGACCCTGGCGCTGCTGGCCGCGCGCCGCCGCAAGCGTGGCATCTCGCAGATCGTCACCGCCTCGGTGTTGGTGGCGCTGGCGATACCGCTGTACATGATGGGCAGCCACGTCGCCCATGACGTGCTTGGCGTTGGTGCGCTGGAGCGCCTGCCGGTGCAGGCGATGTACTGGTATGGCGCGTCGGGTGTGGTCGCCCTCGGTGGCGTGTTCGTGTTGCTGCTGGCGGCATTGCGCTGGTCCAACGTGGACCTGGCGCGGGTGGCGACGCTGACCTTGGTGGTGGTGATCTTCCAGGCGCTGCTGGGCCTGTGGACGGTGACCTTGCTGCTCAAGCCCATCGTGGTCATGGGGCATCTGCTGGGCGGCATGCTGATGTTTGGCCTGCTGGTGTGGATGGCGTGGAAGGCCACGCACCTGCCGATCACCTTGGCCGAGGCACCGCGCCTGCGCTGGTGGCTGCGGGTGGGCGTGGCGCTGGTGGTGCTGCAGATCGCCCTGGGCGGCTGGGTCAGTGCCAACTACGCGGCGCTGGCCTGCGGCGGCGGCAGTGCATCGCTGGACAACTTCCCGCGCTGCGTGAGCCAGTGGTGGCCGCAGCAGAACTATGTGGAAGGCTTCACCCTGTGGCGCGGCATCGGCGTGGACTACGAAGGCGGCGTGCTGGACGGGGCGTCGCGTATCGCCATCCAGATGGCGCACCGGATGATGGCCATCGTGGTGGCGCTGTATCTGCTGGTGCTGTCGGTGCGCATGTTCCGCCTGCCGGGCATGCGCGCATGGGCAACCACGCTGGGCATGCTGGTGCTGCTGCAGGTCACGCTGGGCGTGTTGAACGTCAAGCTGGCACTGCCGTTGCTGGTGGCCGTGTTGCACAGTGGCGGTGCGGTGGCCCTGTTGTTTGTGCTGGTCACGTTGCTGGCGCGCATGCGCGCCCCGGAGTGATGGCATGAAGACGACGTGGCGTGATTACTGGGACCTGACCAAGCCCAAGGTGGTGGCCCTGATTGTGTTCACCGCGCTGGTGGGCATGTGCCTGGCCATTCCAGGGGTGCCCACCACCACGCAGGTGGTATCGGGTGTGCTGGGCTTTCTTGGCATCTGGCTGTCGGCCTCGGCCGCGGCGGCAATCAACCAGCTGCTGGATGCGCGCATCGACGCGCAGATGGCGCGCACCTCGTGGCGGCCGCTGGTGGTGGGCAAGGTGTCGCCGCGGCAGGTGCTGGTGTTTGCCGGCGCACTGACCGCACTGTCGATGACCATCCTGGTGCTGTGGGTGAACGTGATCACCGCGGTGCTTACGTTTGCCTCGCTGATTGGTTATGCGGTGATCTACACCGTGTACCTGAAGCGTGCGACCTCGCAGAACATCGTCATCGGCGGCTTGGCCGGTGCCACGCCGCCGCTGCTGGGCTGGGCGGCGATCACCGGCATGCAGGGCAGCTCCGACTGGGCTTATGCCTCGCTGCTGGTGTTGATCATCTTCATCTGGACGCCGCCGCACTTCTGGGCGCTGGCGATCTTCCGCCGCGCCGACTACGCCAAGGCCGACGTGCCGATGCTGCCGGTGACCCACGGCGTGCCGCACACGCGCAAGCAGATCCTGGCGTACTCGGTGGTGCTGGCGGTGGTGACCTTGCTGCCGGTGCTCATCGGCATGAGCGGCATGTTCTACCTGGGCGGCGCCACCGTGCTGAACATCGTCTTCCTCTGGTACGCATGGAAGATGCAGAATCCGCCGGATGAAATGTTCAACATGAAGATGTTCGGCTACTCCATCGTCTACCTGATGGCACTGTTTGCCTTCCTGCTGGTCGACCATTGGTTGATGCCCTGGCTGTAATGGCAGGGCCCGCAGGCGCGGAGAGCAGTAACTACAAACGGCAGAAGCACGCGAGTGCTTCTGCCGTTTGCGGTTGTGGGGCCATGTGCTGCACGTCGGCTGTAGGAGCGGCCTTGGCCGCGAAGCCGTTGTTGTTGACCGCTGGATTGCGGAATCCACTCGCTCTGGGAGAGCCCTTTGGTTTCGCGGCCGAGGCCGCTCCTACGGTTTTGGGTTTCTGGCGTAGCGCTGTGCCACCACCGAGCAGACGATCAGCTGGATCTGGTGGTAGATCATGATCGGCAACACGATGGCGCCGAGGCTGCCGCCAGCGAACAACACCTTGGCGATCGGCACGCCGGTGGCCAGACTTTTCTTGGAGCCGCAGAACACGGTGGGGATTTCGTCGTAGCGGCTGAACCCCAGGCGCCGTGCCAGCCAGGTGATGCCGGGCATGGCGATGGCCAGCAGCACCACGGCCACCACCGCTGCGGTGATCAGCGAGCTGAGTGGGGTCTTGCTCCACAGCCCTTCGTTCACGGATTCGCCGAACGCGGCGTAGACCACCAGCAGCACCGTGCCCTGGTCGGTATAGCGCAGCAACGCGCGCCGTTTCTCGACCCAGCGGGCAATCCATGGGCGCAGCAGGTGGCCTGCGACAAACGGCACCAGCAACTGCAGCATGATCGCGCCCACGGCGTGTAGCGGGTTGGCCATGCCGCCTTGCGCGCCGGCCAGCATCGTCATCAGCAGCGGCGTCAGAAACACACCAAGGATGCTCGACAGCGAAGCGGCGCAGACCGCCGCCGGTATGTTGCCGCCGGCCATTGAGGTGAAGGCGATGGAGGACTGCACCGTGGAAGGCAGTGCGCACAGGAACAGCACACCGATGTACAGCTCAGGTGTCAGCAAGGTGCCGGACAACGGCTTGAACGCCAGCCCCAGCAGCGGGAACAACACGAACGTACAGACCAGGATCACGATATGCAGGCGCCAATGCAGCATGCCGGCAATGATCGATTCGCGCGGAAGCCGTGCCCCGTGCAGGAAGAACAGCGCGGCGATGGCGAAGTCGGTGAAGTGGTCGAAGCCGCGTGCAGCGGCGCCGGTCATCGGCAGCAGCGTGGCCAGCACGATGGTGCCGAGCAGTGCCAGGGTGAAGTTGTCCGGTCGCAGTCGCGACCACCAGCGGATCATCGGCAAATGTCTCCTCGGGTGCAGGTGATGGGGGTCAGGGCTTGGTCGTTTCCAAGGCCGCGCGTGCGGCCGGTTCCAGTGAAGTCATGCCGGCGTCGCGGCCCAGCTGCAGGGCGGCATCCACGGGCGCGCCTTCAATGCGTGCGTTGATCAATGACAACAGCGCCCCGGCACGGTTGCCCGAAGCGCAATGCAGCAGGGTCTTGCCCTCGTCCTGCTTGAGCAGGCGTTGCAGGGCGCGTGCGTTGTCGTCGGTGATGTCGCTGGCGCCGGCAATGGGCAGGCGCACGTAGCGCAGGCCAAGTTGTTCGGCCAGGGCGGCCTCGTCAAAGCCGCGGTCTTCATCGGGCCGGCGCAGGTCGATGACGGTGGTGACGCCGGATGCGGCGGCATCGCGCAATTGCTGTGCGCTGGGTTGGCCGGCGGTGATCAGCCCGGGGCGTGGCTCGCGCAGCGTCGCCTCGCCCGCAAACGCGCTGGTGGATACGAGCAGAAGAAGCAACAGCAAGGAACGGCAGGCGGTCATGGTGCTCTCTCTTGGCGGGGCGGTCAGCGCATGCCTGCACGGGCCTTGAGCAGCTCGCGCAGTTCGTATTTGTCGGTGTCGTCCAGGCCCTGCTGGCGCTGTTTGGCCTGCAGCTCGTCCAGGCGTTGTTGCAGCAACTGCTTTTCCAGCTGATTGATGGCGTCCTGCAGTTCCTGCGCCCACATCGCTTCGTCGCCGGGCAGTTCCTGTGCGGCGAGCTTGTGCAGCGCGGCCTGTTCCTCGCGCTCATTGAAATGCTCCAGCAGCGCGCCGGTGCTGATGTCCGGGCGTTGCTCGACCAGCTGCAGCAACTCCAGCAGCAGTTCGATGCCGGGCAGGCGCAGGCCGGCGATGGCGTGATGGCCTTCCAGGTTCATCGCCAGTGATGGCTGCTGCAGCAGGATGGCGATGGCCGCGCGCACCAGGCTGCGCTTCTGTACCGGCACCACGTTGGCACGCTGCGGCGCACGCATGGTTGCCACTGGGGCAGTGGCGCGCTCGCCAATGCCGGTCAGGCGGCCCAGCTCCTGCTTCATCAGGTCGCCGAAGGCGCCGTCGGGAATCTGCGCCAGCATTGGTTTGGCACGCTCGGCCAGGCGCGCCTTGCCGTCCAGCGTGCCGAGGTTGATCTCGCGGGTGAGCTCGTCGAAGAAGAACTGCGACAGTGGCGTGCCTTGTTTCAGGCGCGCATCGAATGCGTCGGCACCTTCCTTGCGCACGATGGTGTCCGGGTCCTCGCCGTCGGGCAGGAACAGGAAGAACGCCTGGCGCCCGTCCTTCATGCGCGGCAGTACCGATTCCAGCGCACGCCAGCCGGCGCGGCGGCCGGCGGCATCACCGTCGAAGCAGAAGTACACATCCGGCGCGTTGCGGAACAGCAGCTCGGCGTGGTCCGGCGTGGTTGCCGTGCCCAGTGTCGCCACCGCCTGGGTGACGCCAAACTGGAACAGGCTGACCACGTCCATGTAGCCCTCCACCACGATCAGGCGCTCGATTTTCTGGTTGGCCTGGCGCACCTGCCACAGGCCGTACAACTCGCGGCCCTTGTGGAACAGTGCAGTTTCCGGCGAGTTGAGGTACTTGGGGCCGTCGTCCTTTTCCATGACCCGGCCGCCGAAGGCGATGACGCGGCCACGGCGGTCGAAGATCGGGAACATCACCCGGTCGCGGAACTTGTCGTAGACGTGGCCGCGGTCGTTCTTGGAAAACAGGCCAACCCGGTCGAGCAGCTTCATGCGCCGCTCGTCCTTGCCCAGTGCATCCTTCAGCGCGCTGTAGCCGTCGGGCGCGTAGCCGATAGCGAAGCGGGCGCGGGTGTCGGCATCCACGCCGCGGCTGTCCAGGTAGGCGCGGGCCTTGTCGTTGCCTTCCAACTGCTTCTGGAAGAAACGGCTGGCCGCGTCCAGCGCCGAGTACTGGTCACGGCTGTCGTCCTGCTGTTGCGGCGTACGGCTGTTGGTTTCGCGCGGGATTTCCATGCCCGCGCGCTTGGCCAGTTCATCCACCGCATCGAGGAATTCGAGGCGGTCGTAATTCATCAGGAAACTGATCGCGGTGCCATGCGCGCCACAGCCGAAGCAGTGATAGAACTGCTTGGTCGGTGAGACAGTAAACGATGCCGAGCGCTCGTCATGGAACGGACAGCGCGCGGAGTATTCCTTGCCCTGGCGCTTGAGCGGCACGCGCGTGCCCACCACCTCGACAATGTCGGTGCGGGCCAGCAGGTCGTCGATGAACGCGTCGGGGAGTCGGGCCATGCGGCAATGGAAAGCGCCGCCGCGAGGCGGGGCACAACAGGAAGGTGATGGGGAAGTGTACTAGCCCGCGCCGGTGGTGGCCGTGCGCAGGTTCGCTTCAGCGGGGAGGGTAAAGGCCAAGGCACCCCTCCCCAACCCTTCCCTTCGCGATGCGAAAGGGCGGGGGCGAATCGTGCAGATGTCGAAATTGCCGAGCTGTTGCTTCGTGCCCCCCTCCCTTTGCCGCAGGCAAGGGGAGGGCCGGGGAGGGATAAGGCACTCAGTCTGCGATGCGCGGCTCGTCCGGCGGCAGCGCTTGCTTCCTGCGCGCCTGCGCGCGCTCATCAATCACTGCCGTGATCAGCGCGCCGCCGAAGAACACCACGCTGGCGTAGTAGATCCACACTAGCATGATCACCAGCGTACCCATCGAGCCATAGGCGCTGCCCGGGGCGGCATTGGCGATGTACAGGCCGATGCCATAACGGCCCAGCACGAACAGCACGGCGGTGATTCCGCCGCCGATGAAGGCCTGGCGCCAGCTGACCGGGCGGTCGGGCAGGTAGTGGTAGAGGAAGGCAAAGCCCAGTGCATACAGCAGCACGGTGGAGGCATACGCCACGGCAGGCAGTACCGAGGGCAGGTGCGCGAAGATCACCTGCAGCGCGGTGGTGGCCACCATCGACACGATCAGCAGGAAGCCCAGTGCCAGCACCACGCCGGCGGAGAACACGCGCTTCTTCAGCCAGCCGAACATGCCCTCGAAGCGGCGCAGGTCGGAATGGAAGATCAGGTTCAGTGCCGCCTGCAACTGCGCGAACACCACCGTGGCACCGACGAACAACAACAGCAGGCTCCACACCCCCGCCAGCGAGCCCAGATCCGGCTGCGCCGAGGCATTGGCGATGATCGTGCGGGCGACCTCGGCCACGCTTTGCCCGGCCAATGAGGCGATCTGATCGATAAGGGTCTGCTGGGCCGGCGGATACAGCGAGGCGGTCAGCCACAGCAGCAGAACCAGCAGCGGCGCCAGCGACAGCAGGGTGTAGAACGCCAGCGATGCGGCCTGGGTCATCACGTCGGTTTCGACGAAGCGCTTTACCAGGGCGGCAGGCAGGCTTTGTTGCAGCTTGTCCAGGCGCGAGCGCAGGGAATCGATGGAGGTACGGCCTTGCATGCGGAGGGGGTCGCCTCTGGAGTTGGGGGATGCCGATGTTGTAGTGGAGCGCGGCTTTTGTACGGGTGAAGGCTGCTTTTTGAGAAGCAGGCATGCCGTCAGCCCCTGATCGTAGGAGCGGCTTCAGCCGCGAAGCTGGCAATCTGGCCGCCTGCGGGTTTCACGGCTGAAGCCGCTCCTGCATCACGGACCTTAAATCCCCGGCTTTTTGCGGACGAGGCCGCTCGGTGAAGAAGGCGTTGGAAACAACGAGGCCCGCGGGTGGCGGGCCTTGTCGCTTGCGGCAATGGTGGCTGGATCAGCCGCCCAGGGCCTGCTTGACCAGCTTGGACACCAGGCCCATGTCGGCCTGGCCGGCCAGCTTGGGCTTGAGCACGCCCATCAGCTTGCCCATGTCCGCAGCGCTGGCCGCGCCGGTTTCGGCGATGGCGGCGCTGATGGCGGCCTGGATTTCAGCCTCGCCCATCTTGGCCGGCAGGTAGCGCTCGATCACCACGATTTCCTCGCGCTCGATCACGGCCAGGTCTTCGCGGTTGGCGGCTTCGTACTGGGTGACCGAGTCCTTGCGCTGCTTGACCATCTTGTCGAGCACGGCGATCACCTCGGCGTCGCCCAGCTCGATGCGCTCGTCCACTTCACGCTGCTTGATGGCGGCGTTGATCAGGCGGATCACGCCCAGGGAGTGCTTGTCGCCGGCCCTCATGGCGGCCTTCATGTCATCGGTCAGCTGTTGCTTCATGCTCATGGATCACCTCGGTTCGGGATCGGATTGCGGTTGGAACGACGGATTCAGGTAAGTCAGGAACGCAAAAAGCCGGCTACGCTTGCGCGTGCCGGCTCTCACTCAAGTACGGAAGGCCGAAGCCCCCCGTTCAGGAGTCGCGTCCGATCAGTACAGGCGCTGACGCTTGGTGACGTCGCGCGAGGAACGACGCAGCTGGCGCTTGACGGCAGCAGCGGCCTTGCGCTTGCGTTCCTGGGTCGGCTTTTCGTAGAACTCGCGCTTGCGGGTTTCGGCCAGCACGCCGGCCTTTTCGCAAGTGCGCTTGAAGCGGCGGAGAGCAAACTCGAAGGGCTCGTTCTCGCGGACTTTAACGCTGGGCATGGAATCTCCGGGACACAATGAAACCGGGTCACGCCCGGCGAGCCGCGCATTATAGTCCCTTTGAAATCGTGTGCAAGTCCCCTGGGGTTTGCTGGGGGGCTGGAGAGGTCCACAATGGGCCGCATGAAAGTCCTTGGCATTGAATCATCCTGTGATGAGACCGGCGTTGCGGTCTATGACACCTCGCTCTCCGGCGTGGCGGCACTGCGTGCGCACGCGGTGTACAGCCAGATCGCGCTGCATGCTGAATACGGCGGCGTGGTGCCTGAGCTGGCCAGCCGCGACCACGTCCGCAAGACCTTGCCGCTGATCCGGCAGACGCTGGACGAGGCAGGCATCGCCATCTCCGATATCGACGGGGTGGCTTATACCGCCGGCCCGGGCCTGGTCGGCGCCTTGCTGGTGGGTGCCGGCGTGGCACGTTCGCTGGCCTGGGGCCTGGATGTGCCGGCCATCGCTGTCCACCACATGGAAGGCCATCTGCTGGCGCCGCTGATGGAGGACGACCCGCCGGAGCCGCCTTTCGTGGCGCTGCTGGTGTCCGGCGGCCATACCCAACTGATCGCGGTGGACGCGATTGGCAAGTACCGCTTGCTGGGCGAAACGCTGGATGACGCGGCCGGCGAGGCCTTCGACAAGACCGCCAAGATGATGGGCCTGCCGTACCCGGGCGGCCCGCAGCTGGCGCGCCTGGCCGAGGCCGGCACGCCGGGGCGCTACAAGTTCGCGCGGCCGATGACCGACCGCCCGGGCCTGGATTTCAGCTTCTCCGGGCTCAAGACCCAGGTGTTGCTGGCCTGGCGCGACAGCGACCAGAGCGAGCAGACCCGTGCCGACATCGCCCGCGGCTTTGAAGATGCCGTGGTCGATACGCTGGCCATCAAGTGCGGCCGCGCGCTGGATGCAGCCGGTTGCGACGTCTTGGTGGTGGCCGGCGGTGTCGGTGCCAACAAGCGCCTGCGCGCCAAATTGCAGGAGGCCGCGCAGCGGCGTGGTGGCCGGGTGTGCTTCCCGCGGCCGGCGCTGTGCACCGACAACGGCGCGATGATCGCCTTTGCCGGCGCCCTGCGGCTGCAGGCAGGCCAACACAGCCCCGCCGAGGTCAAGGTGACCCCGCGCTGGGATATGGCTTCGCTGCCGCCGGTGGTGACAGCCGGGAATGGGGAATAGGGAGCCGGGAATCGTGGGAGCGGCTGCGCTGCGACCTGGCGATTCCCGCCTTTACCCAGTTTCCCGCGGTTTCCAACGCTTCCCGGAGCGCCGCAGACTGTCTGCTTGCTGCGACCCCCGCTTCAACTATTCCCCAATCCCGATTCCCCAATCACGGCTTCAAATCCATGGACAAAGTATTCATCGAAGGGCTCGAAATCGACGCCCTGATCGGCATCTACGACTGGGAACGGCGTATCCGCCAGACGCTGGTGTTCGACCTGGAAATGGGCTTTGACAACCGCCGGCCCGCGGCCAGTGACGACATCGCGGACACCCTCAACTACAAGGCGGTGAGCAAGCGCTTGATGGAATTCGTGCGTGGCTCGGATTTCGGCCTGGTGGAAACGCTGGCCGAGCGCTGCGCGCAGATCGTGCTGGATGAGTTCCACGTGCAGTGGCTGCGCCTGAAATTGAGCAAGCCCGGCGCGGTGCGCGGTGCGCGTGCGGTGGGCGTGATCATCGAGCGTTCGCGCAACGCCGGTTAACCTCTGGTTCTCGTCCTGTTCCTGTGTGGCCGGCAATTCCGTCGTCGCCGGGGCGGGAAGATGCCTCTCCACATAGAAGGAACAACGACTGATGGCGGTAATGGGAATCCGTTGGCTGGCTGAGCTTGAGAACACGCTGGCACCGTATCCGATGGCGTACCCGGCGCTGGTGCTGGTGGCGCTGGTGCTGGTGGCATGGCTGGCCAACTTCGTCACCAAACGCATTCTGCTGCGGGGCCTGAAGGGCCTGATCGAGCGCTTCTCCGGCCCGGGCCACAACGCCCGGCAGCCGCTGCGGGTGATCGCGCGCCTGGCCAACATCGTGCCGTCGGTGGTGCTTGCCGCCGGTGTGAGTGTCGTGCCGGAACTGCCGTCGGGGCTGGTCACCGGGTTGAAGGCGCTGTGTCATGCGTGGACCGTGCTGACCATCGCACTGGCCATTTCGCACGCGCTGGATGCGTTCAACGATTTCTACGAACGCCGTGCCGATGCCCGCAACAAGCCGATCAAGGGGTATCTGCAGGTTGCCAGGATCGTGGTGTTTGTCGTGGCCGGCCTGTCCATCGTGGCTACGCTGGTGGGCGTGGAGCCGCTGCACCTGATCACCGGCCTGGGTGCGGCGACGGCGGTGTTCATGCTGATCTTCCAGGACACCATCCTGTCGCTGGTGGCCAGCGTGCAGATCAGCGGCGATGGCCGCGTACGCATTGGCGACTGGATCGAGATGCCCAGCCAGAACGCCGATGGTGACGTGATCGACATCGCGCTGCATACCGTCACCGTGCAGAACTTCGACAAGACGGTCACCACCATTCCGACCAAGAAGCTGGTCACCGATTCGTTCAAGAACTGGCGCGGCATGGAAGAGTCGGGTGGGCGGCGGATCAAGCGCTCGCTCTACCTGGACCAGCACAGCGTGCGCTTCGTGGATGGCGACGGGCTGCAACGGCTGAGCCAGTTCGGCCTGCTCGATGACTACCTGGCCGGCAAGCAGCAGGAACTGCAGCAGTGGAACGCCAGCGTGGCCCAGCAGCACCCGGAAGAGGTCAACGCGCGCCGCCTGACCAACCTGGGCACGTTCCGTGCGTATGTGGAGCGCTACCTGCGCAGCCACCCGGGCATTCACCAGGACATGACCCTGCTGGTGCGGCAGATGGCACCCACGCCGCAGGGCCTGCCGCTGGAGATCTATTGCTTCACCGCATCCACGGCATGGGCGAAGTACGAAGCCACCCAGTCCGACGTGTTCGACCACCTGCTGGCGATCCTGCCGGAGTTCGGCCTGAACGTGTTCCAGGAATCCAGCGACGCCATGCTGATGCGCGCCCGCGAGCTGCGCGCCTGACATCTGTAGTGCCGAGCCATGCTCGGCAGGGGCTTTCCAAGCGAAAGGCAGACCCCTCCCCAGCCCTCCCCTTGGCTTTGCCAAAGGGAGGGGGCGTAGTGCCGAGC
>NZ_JBRRDL010000037.1:0-35830 GCF_056759635.1 Stenotrophomonas sp. STEN056 | reverse complement strand
GAATCCAAAGCCGAAGCCCATCCCGAAGCCGACCCCGATCCCTAAGGCGAAGCCGAAGCCTAAGCCATACCGAAAGCCAAAGCCAAAGCCAAGGCCAAAGCCAAGGCCAAAGCCAAAGCCAAGGCCAAAGCCAAGGCCATCAGGCCTTGGCGTCGTGCTCGCGGTGGTAACGGGTGGCTTCGGCCACTTCGTTGCGGGAGCCGAGGAACACCGGCACGCGCTGGTGCAGCTGGTCCGGGGCGATGTCCAGGATGCGTTCGCGGCCGTTGGTGGCGGCGCCGCCGGCCTGTTCGACCAGCAACGACATCGGGTTGGCTTCGTACATCAGCCGCAGCTTGCCGGCCTTGGTCGGATCCTTCTTGTCCCACGGGTAGATGAAGATGCCGCCGCGGGTCAGGATGCGGTGCACGTCGGCCACCATCGAGGCGATCCAGCGCATGTTGAAGTTCTTGCCGCGGGCGCCTTCCTTGCCGGCCAGCAGATCGGCCACATAGCCCTGCATCGGCGCTTCCCAATGGCGCTGGTTGGACATGTTGATGGCAAATTCCTGGGTGTCGGCCGGCACCTGCATGCCGCGCTGGGTCAGCACGAACTCGCCGGTTTCGCGGTCCAGGGTGAAGGCGTGGGTGCCGTGGCCCACGGTCAGCACCAGCATCGTGCTGGGCCCGTAGATGCAGTAACCGGCCGCCACCTGCTGGGTACCGGCCTGCAGGAAATGTTCATCCCCAGGCTTATCCACACCCTTGGGCGCACGCAGCACCGAGAAAATGGTGCCCACCGAGACGTTGACGTCGATGTTGGAGCTGCCGTCCAGCGGGTCGAACAACAGCAGGAAATCGCCCTGTGGATATTCCGACGGCACCAGCTGACTGTGGTCCATTTCCTCCGATGCGCAGGCGGCCAGGTGGCCGCCCCAGGCGTTGGCTTCGAGCAGGATTTCGTTGGAGATCACGTCCAGCTTCTTCTGCGCCTCGCCCTGCACGTTGCCGGTGCCGGCATCGCCCAGCACGCCGCCCAGGGCGCCCTTGCTCACCGCGATCGAGATGCTGGTGCAGGCGCGTGCCACCACCGCCACCAACTGGCGCAGGTCGGCATTGATGCGCTGGGCGTGCTGTTCTTCGATCAGAAAGCGGGTGAGCGACGTACGGGACATGGACGGGAGCTACCTTCAGACGAAAGGGGCGCTATTGTCGCGGGTTGTCCGTTTTTTTACGAGCCGATGGCCTTGGGTTGTCCTGTTCTGGACAGGAAAGGACATCGGGGCTTGCGGGGTTCTGCAAATTTTATCCACAGGCGTGGCCGTGTTGCCTGGGGAGTGCGTCGTATCAGGGATTGTGCTGTGGATAAGTGCCTGGCCTGGGCAGACAAGCGGGGTTGGGAAGATATCCACAGGGGATGTGGGTAAACGCAGGAAGCGGGACCCCTCCCCAGCCCTTCCCTGCGCCTTGGGCGCAAGGGAGGGGCAAGGGCGGCTTTCGCTGCGATCTGCGAAGGGTGCAGCGCCCACCTGGGTTGCGGAGATATCCACAGCGGGTTGTGGGTAACCGCAGGAAGCGGAACCGCTCCCCGGCCCTCCCCTCCGCCTTCGGCGCAAGGGAGGGGGCAAGGGCGGCTTTCGTTGCGATCTGCGGAGGGTGCAGCGCCCACCTGGGCTGCGGAGATATCCACAGCGGGTTGTGGGTAAACGCAGGAAGCAAGACCCCTCCCCGGCCCTTCCCCGCGCCTTCGGCGCAAAGGAGGGGTAGAAGCGGTTCCGGCTTCCGGCAATCGGAGAGAGGGCGGAAGGTGGAAATACCTGCCCCTGACAGACGACGCAAAACCGCCCCCTCCCTTTGGCCGAAGGCCAAGGGGAGGGCTGGGGAGGGGTGCTTCTGTGGCGTTACCCACAAACGCCCCCCGGATTCCAACCCGGAAAACACGAAAGCCCGGGTTTCCCCGGGCTTTCGTCTTACATCGGTGCTACGAAACCTCAGCCGCGGCTGACCTCGTAAACCGCCTTGGCCACGTAGTCCAGGTTCTTCTGGCTCAGTGCGGCCACGCAGATGCGGCCGGTGCCGACGGCGTAGATGCCGTAGTCGTCACGCAGCTTGTCCACCTGTGCCTTGCTCAGGCCCGAGTAGGAGAACATGCCGGCCTGCTGCTGGATGAAGCCGAATTCCGGCGCGCCCAGGGCGGCCAGCTTCTGCACCATGCCCGCGCGCAGGGCGTGGATGCGCTCACGCATTTCGGTCAGCTCGGCTTCCCACACGCCACGCAGCTCGGCGCTGCCCAGCACGCCGGCCACCAGGGCGGCGCCGTGGGTGGACGGGCTGGAGTAGATGGTGCGGATGATGCGTTTGACCTGCGACTGCACGGCCTTGGTCGAGGCTGCGTCCGGGCCCACCACCGACAGCGCGCCCACGCGCTCGCCATACAGCGAGAACGACTTGGAGTACGAGTTGGCGACGATGAAGCTGTCGATGCCGGCTTCGGCGATGATGCGCACGGCCTGGCCGTCCGGCTCGATGCCCTTGTCAAAGCCCTGGTAGGCCATGTCGATGAAGGGGAACAGCTGGCGGTCCTTCAGCAGCGCGGCAACCTGCTTCCACTGCTCGGTGCTCAGGTCCGCGCCGGTCGGGTTGTGGCAGCAGGCATGCAGCAGCACCACGGTGCCCGGCTGCAGCTTCTGCAGGTCGGCGACCATGCCGGCGAAATCCAGGCCATGGGTGGCGTTGTCGAAGTAGGTGTAATCGACCACGTCAAAACCGGCGGCGCCGAACACGGCACGGTGGTTTTCCCAGCTGGGGTTGCTGATGGCCACGGTGGCGTGCGGCAGCAGCGTGCGCAGCAGGTCCGCGCCGACGCGCAGCGCACCGCTGCCGCCGATGGTCTGCGAGGTGGCCACGCGGCCGGCAGCCAGCAGATCAGAGCCTTCGCCGAACACCAGCTTCTGGGTGGCCGAGGTGTAAGCCGGCAGGCCGTCGATGGGCAGGTAACCACGCGGTTTGCCCTCGGCCACCAACTGCTGCTCGTACTGTTTGACGGCACGCAGCAGCGGAATGCGGCCGTTTTCGTCGTAGTAGATGCCCACGCCAAGGTTGACCTTGGTTGAGCGGCTGTCAGCGTTGTATGCCTCGGTCAGACCCAGGATCGGGTCGCCAGGAACCTGTTCCACGTTTGCAAAGAAGGACACGGCGGTACTCGTTTCAGAGTGGCGGGGAGTGGGGGTGTTCGGCGCGGAAGCACAGACGGCGGCCAGAACCGCGCCATCGTAGCAGGGCTGGGCGCCCGTGGCCGCAGGGTTTCAGCTGGAACTTCGGCAGTTGGCGCGATGCGGCTGTCACGCTGTTTCGGCGATCATGGCGCGATGGGAACCCGTAATCGTTTTTTTGCGCTCACCGGGCTGCTGTTGGCGCTGCCCGCGCATGCGGCCGAGCCGGCAGCGGCCACCTTGCACACCGTGCAGGTACAGGCCGCCAAGGTACATGCGGTGGACGATTTTGACCTGCCCGCCTCCACCACCACGGTGGACACCGACGGCAACGGCCGCGGTGCGCTGATATCCGAGGCGCTGGGCGGTGTGCCGGGCCTGCTGGCGCGCGAGCGGCAGAACTTCGCCCAGGACACGCAGCTGTCGATCCGCGGCTTTGGCGCGCGTTCCACCTTCGGTGTGCGCGGCGTGCGGCTGCTGGTGGACGGCATTCCGGCGACCATGCCTGATGGCCAGGGCCAGCTGTCGCACTTCAACCTGCTCGGTGCCGAGCGCGTGGAGGTACTGCGCGGGCCGTTCTCGGCGCTGTACGGCAATTCCTCCGGCGGTGTGTTGCAGCTGTGGAGTGCCGACGGCCAGCACGGCGATCCGTGGCGGCTGCGCAGCAGCGTTGGCAGCTACAACACGCTGACCACTGGCGTGCAGCTCGCCGGCCAGGCCGCGGCCATGCACTACAACGTGGCGGCCAACCACTTCCGTACCGATGGCTGGCGTGACCACAGCGCCGCGCGGCGCGAATCACTCAATGCGCGGCTGGGGTTTGAGCTGGCACCCGGCCAGCGCCTGGAGCTGCTGATCAACGCCTTCGACGCACCGCATGCGCAGGACCCACTGGGCCTGAGCCGCGAACAGGTGCGTGCGAACCCGCGCCAGGCCACGGCGGTGGCCAGCCAGTACAACACCCGCAAATCGGTGCAGCAGGCGCAGGCCGGAGCGGTCTACACGCTTGAACGCGCGCAGCAGACCTGGCGGCTGATGGGCTACGCCGGGCAGCGCAGCGTGGAGCAGTTCCTGGCGATTCCGCCGGGGCCGCAGAACAGCCCCCTGCACGCCGGCGGTGTGATTGATCTGGACAGCGATTACGGCGGGCTCGACGCGCGCTGGGCCTGGCATGGCGCGCTGGCCGGCAAACCGCTGGAGTTGGTGGTCGGCAGCAACATTGACCGTCAACGACAGCACCGCAGCGGCTACGAGAACTTCATCGGCGACACGCTGGGCATCAAGGGGAAACTGCGCCGCAACCAGCGTGATCGAGTCGAGAATCTGGACCAGTTCGCGCAGGCCTGGTGGCAGTTCAGCCCGCGCTGGTCGGCCTTGGTGGGCGCGCGTCACAGCCAGGTGCGGTTCCGTTCCGATGACCGCTACATCACCGCTGGCAACCCGGATGACAGCGGCCGCCGCGACTATTCGGCGACCACGCCGGTGGCAGGTGTGGTGTTCAGCGCCAACGACAACCTGCGGCTGTACGCCTCGGCCGGTCGCGGCTTTGAAACGCCGACTTTCAACGAGCTGGGCTACCGCGCCGATGGCGCTGCCGGGCTGGCGCTGGATCTGTCACCGGCACGGAGTCGAAACTACGAGTTGGGCGGCAAATGGCGTGCGCAAAGTGGTGCGCGGCTGGAGCTGGCGCTGTTCCGCGCCGACACCGATGACGAGCTGGCCGTGGCCCGCAACAGCGGTGGCCGCAGCAGCTATCGCAACATCGGTGCGACCCGGCGCCAGGGCGTGGAGCTGGGCTGGTGGCAGCCACTGGCGCACGACCAGCAATTGCAACTGGCCTGGACCTGGCTGCAGGCCACGGTGCGGGCCGGCTACCTGACCTGCACTGGCTTGCCAGCGCCCTGCCCCGTGCCGCTGAATCCGGTGGCCGCCGGCACCGACCTGCCCGGTGTACCACGTCAACAACTGAGCGCGCGCTGGCAATGGCAGCCCGGGCCATGGCAATGGGCGGCCGAAGTGGTGGCGGCCAGCGACATCGGGGTCAGTGACCTGGGTGACACCCGCGCGCCGGGCTATGGCCTGTTGAACCTGGAAGCGGCCCGCCAATGGCCCACCGCACACGGCCCGCTGCGGGTGTTCGCGCGTGTCGACAACGTGCTGGACCAACGTTACATCGGCTCGGTGATCGTCAACGATGGCAACCAGCGTTACTACGAGCCGGGCCCGGACCGCAGCTATACGTTGGGGCTGCAGTGGGAATGGGGGCGGTAGGTGGAGGCTGGTGAGTAAGGCTTGAAGCAACTGCACCCCTCCCCGGCCCTCCCCTGCGCGATGCGCAAGGGAGGGGGCAGAAGCCGGCCCTCGCTGCGAACTGACAGCGCGGACACGACTGCCCCCGCCCTTTGCCGCAGGCAAGGGGAGGGTTGGGGTGGGGTGCGGTTGCGACTGTTCTTCGTCACCCATGCCCATTCACTCACCCCAACCTCGACCGTTTCACCGCTTGGTAACAGACGTATCACGGTCTGCTGACGGAGGCGGGGGTAACTGTGTCTGCCCCCGCAGGAGGTTGCTGCCATGTTCCGCCTTGACCGTACTGAACACCGTACCCGGCCCTCATTGTTCAGCGCCGATCCCGCGATGGCACGCCGTGCGCGATTGAGCCGCAACAAGCATGACGCTGGCGAAGTCGCTCAGGACTTCGTGCAGTACAGCCTGGATGACTACGCGCGTCGACGGCGCGGCGCCCGGCGTTGGCGCGATCTGCAGCCGGCGTATGCATTTGCCCTGGTGACCCATGCAGCGGATTGGCCCCGTGGTAGTGCTGATACCGAAGTGGAGTTGGCCGAGCATTGGGAGCAGACGCGCGGCGAATCGCGGTTGCGCTGGGAACAAGTACGCGACGTGATCGAGGACGCGTGGTTGGCGCTGGACCGCATGCCGATTGCGGCGGTGCATGTGCGGTAGGTTTGGATAATGGATGAAGCGTGCCGCTGCTTTTAATTTCTCTCCACGTTTGTGGGAGGAGTTGTGCTTCACGATGGCTTGAAGTGCAACAGCATTAAGTGCGCGGCTTTGCCGCTTCCCCTCCCCTGCCTTCGGCATCCCGCTCCGCGCCCCGGCTTCGCGCACCGCGCGAAGCGTTCACGCTGGTGCGATCCAGTGGATCGCAAGCCACCTGCGCTCACCCCGCAAGGGGAGAGGAGTAGGTCAACAGCAGCAACCGAAGTAACAGCAGCGGGCTGTTGCCTGTAGCCCCTCTCCCCTTGCGGGAGAGGGGTTGGGGAGAGGGGCCGCTTTCAGCTTGGCTGGGTGCACCAGATTCAACGATGTGACCCTGCCAGCTCTCTCAAACACTCAAATCAGGCACTCAAATCCAACACCACGCGGCCTTCGATCGCACCGTCATGCATGCGCTTGAACACGTCATTGATGTTCTCCAGCTTGTCGGTGCTGACCGTCGCGGCGACCTTGCCTTCCGCGGCGAACTGCAACGATTCCTGCAGATCCAGGCGGGTGCCGACGATGGAGCCGCGCACGGTGATGCCGTTGAGCACCATGCCAAAAATATCCAGCGGGAAATCACCCGGCGGCAGGCCGTTGAGTGACACCGTGCCGCCACGGCGGACCATGCCCAGTGCCTGCTCGAAAGCCTTCGGCGATACCGCCGTCACCAATGCACCGTGCGCGCCGCCGATTTCCTTCTTCAGGAATTTGGCCGGGTCGGTGTTGCGGGCGTTGACGGTGATGGTCGCGCCCAGGCGTTCGGCGAGTTTGAGCTTGCCGTCGTCGATATCCACCGCAGCCACGTTCAGGCCCATCGCCTTGGCGTATTGCACCGCCATGTGGCCCAGGCCGCCGATGCCGGAAATCACCACCCAGTCGCCGGGCTTGGTGTCGGTGACCTTCAGGCCCTTGTAGACGGTGACGCCTGCGCACAGGATCGGCGCGATCTCGACAAAGCCCACTTCCTTGGGCAGATGACCAACGTAATTGGCATTGGCCAGGGCGTATTCGGCGAAGCCGCCGTTCACCGAGTAGCCGCTGTTCTGCTGCGCTTCGCACAGCGTTTCCCAGCCGCCCAGGCAGTGCTCGCAATAGCCGCAGGCCGAATACAGCCACGGAATGCCGACGCGGTCGCCTTCCTTGATGTGGGTGACACCAGCGCCCACCGCCACCACATGGCCCACGCCTTCGTGGCCGGGAATGAACGGCGGATTGGGCTTGACCGGCCAGTCGCCGTCCACGGCGTGCAGGTCGGTGTGGCAGACGCCACAGGCTTCGATCTTGACCAGAATGTCGCCCGCGGCCGGGCGCGGTACTTCCACTTCCTCGATCCGCAACGGTTTGCCGAACTCACGGACGACAGCAGCCTTCATGGTTCTGTTCATGCTTGCAACTCCCTATTTGGCGCGGAACTTCACTCTGGCACCGGCATGGCGCCGGTGCCTTGATCGTCATCAAACCGGCCTGCGTGCCGGCGCGTTGTTCAGAAGAAGCCCAGCTTCTTCGGCGAGTAGCTGACCAGCAGGTTCTTGGTCTGCTGGTAGTGGTCGAGCATCATCTTGTGGTTCTCGCGGCCGATGCCCGATTGCTTGTAGCCACCGAAGGCGGCGTGCGCCGGGTAGGCGTGATAGCAGTTGGTCCACACCCTGCCCGCCTGTATCGCACGGCCCATGCGGTACAGGCGTGAAGCGTCGCGGCTCCACAGCCCGGCACCCAGGCCGTAGAGCGTGTCGTTGGCAATGGCCAGTGCTTCCTCCTCGGTCTTGAAGGTGGTCACCGACACCACCGGCCCGAAGATTTCTTCCTGGAACACACGCATCTTGTTGTGGCCCTTGAACACCGTGGGCTTGACGTAGAAACCATCGGCCAGGTCGCCGCCCAGGTGGTTCTGTTCGCCGCCAATCAGCACTTCGGCGCCTTCGGCCTTGCCGATGTCGATGTAGGACAGGATCTTCTTCAGCTGCTCTTCGGAGGCCTGCGCGCCGACCATCGTGTTGGGGTCCAGCGGGTTGCCCTGCTTGATCGCGGCGATGCGGGCCAGCACGCGTTCCATGAATTTTTCGTAGATCGATTCCTGCACCAAGGCACGCGACGGGCAGGTGCACACCTCGCCCTGGTTGAAGGCAAACATCACAAAACCTTCCACCGCCTTGTCGAGGAAATCGTCGTCCTCGGCCATCACGTCGGCGAAGAAAATATTGGGCGACTTGCCGCCCAGCTCCAGCGTCACCGGGATCAGGTTCTGGCTGGCGTACTGCATGATCAACCGGCCGGTGCTGGTCTCGCCGGTGAAGGCGATCTTGGCGATGCGCGGGCTGCTGGCCAGCGGCTTGCCCGCTTCCAGGCCAAAGCCGTTGACGATGTTGAGCACGCCCGGCGGCAGCAGGTCGCCGATGACTTCCATCAGCACCAGGATCGAGGCCGGGGTCTGCTCGGCCGGCTTCAGCACCACACAGTTGCCGGCGGCCAATGCCGGGGCCAGCTTCCATGCGGCCATCAGCAGCGGGAAGTTCCACGGGATGATCTGCCCGACCACGCCCAGTGGTTCGTGGAAGTGATAGGCCACGGTGTCGTTGTCGATCTGCGACAGGCTGCCTTCCTGCGCGCGCAACGCGCCGGCGAAGTAGCGGAAGTGGTCGGCCATCAACGGCACATCGGCGTTGAGCGTCTCGCGGATCGGCTTGCCGTTGTCCCAGGTTTCGGCATGGGCGATCAGCTCAAGGTTTTCCTCGATGCGGTCGGCGATGCGGTTGAGGATGTTGGCGCGCTCGGTGGTCGAGCGCTTGCCCCAGGCATCCTTGGCGGCATGGGCCGCATCCAGTGCCAGCTCCACGTCCTCGGCATTGGAGCGGGCCACCTGGGTGAACACCTTGCCCGTAACCGGGGTGGTGTTGTCGAAATACTGGCCGCTGCGCGGGGCCACCCACTGGCCGCCGATGTAGTTGCCATAGCGCGGCTTGAACAGCGACTGCGGATCGGTGGCCAGCGGCTTGGTGGAGGGGACAGCGTTCATGGGGCATCTCCTGACTGCGTTGGGTGGGCCGCACGCGGCGGCGTGGTCAAAACAGGGCGCAAGAGCGATGCCAACTTCGTCGTGCTGCGTTGCGCCATGCTGCAAAGGCAGCGCTGGCGGGGCTGTTGCGCAAGGTGTGCTGCGCTGCCGCAGCCGGGTGCGTTGCAGTTGCCAGCCGGCTGTGTTGTTAATCGGGACACAGGGTTGAACAGCTGTTGCAATTTGCAACACAGGAGTTGTCATGGCGCTTGCACCGCAACACCGCGTGGGCAATGCCCGCCGTTCGTTCTTCGAGCGCGGCACCCTGCCCGTGGGCACCGTGCCCGACACCATCTTGCAATCGTGGCGGCGCTGTCAGCGCAGCGGGCTGGCGGTGGATACAGAACCGCAGCTGGAGCCCCTGCCCGGCCAGAACCTGCGTGAGCTGCGCGACAGCCATGAACGGCTGTGGCGGCTGGCCCGGGCCGAGATCGATGGCCTGGCCGCGCATGCGGCCGGCACCGGCAGCATCGTGCTGCTCACCGATGCGGCCGGCTGGATTCTCAATGCCGAAGGCAGCGCCGGCTTCCTCGACAAGGCTGGGCGCGTGGCGCTGATGCCGGGCGTGTGCTGGAGCGAGGCGGCGGTCGGCACCAACGCCATCGGCACCGCCATCGTCGAAGGCCGCGCAATGGAAGTACGCGGCGGCGAACACTTCTTCGCCCCGCACGGCATCCTCAGTTGCTCGGCCACACCCATCTTCGACCCTTACGGGCAGGTGGCCGGCGTGCTCGACATCACCGGCCCGGCCAGCGTGCAGCCGCTGCATGCACTGGGGCTGGCGCGGCTGGCGGCCAACCGCATCGAGCACCGCTTCTTTGAAGAAGGCCTGGCCGAGTGCGAACTGCTGCGGCTGCACCACGACCCTGCCCTGCTCGGCACGTCGGGCGAAGGTGTGCTGGGCTTCCGCAATGGCCGGCTGGTAGCGGCCAATGGTGCCGGCCTGCGCTTGCTGGGCCTGGAGCATGGCGACATTGGCCGCGCATCCTACGAGGCACTGTTCGATGCACCGCTGGCGCAGATGCGCGATGACGGACTGTTGCAGGATCGCAGCGGCCGGCTGCTGCGCGGCTCGGTGGATGGCGGCCGTTCGCGCCAGCACGCACGAGCGCCCAGCGTGCCGGTGGCATCGGTGCCACGCGCATTGCCGTCGTCAGCAAGCACGCCTGTGTTCGACGTGCAGCAGCGTGAGCAGATGGCGCGTGCCGGACGTGTGCTGGAAGCGGGCCTGCCGGTGTTGCTGCAGGGCGAAACCGGCACGGGAAAGGAAGTGGCCGCGCGCGCGCTGCATGCGCAGGGCAGCCGTGCGGAAAAACCCTTTGTCGCAGTGAACTGCGCGGCCCTGCCGGAGGGATTGATCGAGGCCGAATTGTTCGGTTACGAAGAAGGCGCCTTCACCGGCGCCCGTCGTCAAGGCAGCCAAGGCTTGCTACGGCAGGCGCAGGGTGGCGTGTTGTTCCTGGATGAGATCGGCGACATGCCGTTGGCATTGCAGCCGCGCTTGCTGCGCGTATTGCAGGACCGCGAGTTGTCGCCGCTGGGCGGCGGCAAGCCGGTCAAGCTGGATTTCACCCTGATCTGCGCCACGCATTGCGACCTGCAGCAGGCAATGGCCGAAGGGCGCTTCCGCTCGGATCTGTACTACCGCATTGCCGACCATGTGCTGCGCTTGTCGCCGGTGCGCGAGAACGAGGATCGCGCCGCGCTGGTGCAGGCCTTGTGGCGGCCGCTGGCGCAAGGGCGTGTGCTTTCGACCAATGCGATGCAGTTGCTGGCGAGCTACGAGTGGCCGGGCAATCTGCGTCAGCTGGTGGCGTGCCTGCGCACCCTGGTGGCGTTGAGTGATGCCGACGCGCTGATCGAGGTGGAGATGTTGCCGGAATATCTGCGCGATGCACCGCGCATGCCCCCTGTCCTGCAGAACGAAAGCAATCTGCAGGCGTTGACACTGGATGCAATGCGCCATGCATTGGATGCATGCGATGGCAATGTCAGCCAGGCGGCCAAGCGTTTGGGTGTGAACCGCAGTACGTTGTATCGGCGGTTGAAGCTTTAGTGCGGGAGTGGGTGAGAAGCAGGCGTAAAGGCAACTGCAACTGCACCCCTCCCCGGCCCTCCCCTACGCCTTCGGCGCAAGGGAGGGGGTGATCTTGCGCGCGCTGTCAGTTTGCAGCGAAAGCCGCTTCTGCTCCCCCGTGCGCGTAGCGACGGAAGGCTGCATGTTATTTCAGGTCGCAGCGAAAGCTATTTCTGCCCCCTCCCTTGCGCGAAGCGGAGGGGAGGGTTGGGGAGGGGTAGCTTTCATGGCACAGATAACAGCAACACCCTGCCCCGCTTCACCCATCAACCCGGCAACACCGCCGCCTCACGCGCCAATCGCTCAATCCCTGTCCAATCGCGCGCCTGCAACAGTTCGCGCGTGGTCAACCACGAGCCGCCCACGCACAGCACATTGGGCAGATGCAGGAACTGCGATGCGGTATGCGCGCTGATGCCGCCGGTTGGGCAGAAACGCACGTCACCGAACGGGCCGTTCCACGCCGACAACATCGCCGCGCCGCCAGCCTGCACCGCCGGGAAGAACTTGAACGTATCCAGCCCCTGTTCCAGGCCGCGGATCACGTCCGATGCCGTTGCCACGCCCGGCAGGAACGGCAGGTCCACGTCGCGCGCGGCCGCGTAAAGACGGTCGGTGGCGCCTGGCGACACCGCAAAGCGACCGCCCGCTGCCTTGAGCTGTTCCAGTTGTTTGGCATTGAGCACCGTGCCGGCGCCGACCACGGCGTCGGGCACCGCCTCGACCATCGCCTTGATCGCTTCCATCGCATTGGGCGTGCGCAGCGTTACTTCGATCACCGGCAAGCCGCCGCGCAGCAGCGCGTTGGCCACCTGCACCGCATCATCGATGGTGTCGGGAGTGAACACCGGAATCACCGGCGCCAGTTTGAGGATCGCGCGTACGCGAGGATCAGCGCCGGACATCGAATTTTCCTTCGCCCATCAGGGCCATCACGTCGGCCACGCCGACCGGGTTGAAATCACCGGGAATGGAATGCTTCAGGCAGCCTGCGGCCAGCCCGAAGCGAATGGTGGTGTCGGCGTCGAAGCCTTCGATCAGGCCATGCAGCACGCCGGCGGCAAACGCATCGCCGCCGCCGATGCGGTCAACGATGTCGGTCAGTTCTTCGGAGGGCGCAACCGCGCGGGTGCCGTCGCGGTCCAGCAGCATTGCGCCCAGCGAATGATGGCCCACGCTGTGTGCAACACGTTGCGTGCAGGCCATGTACTGCAGGCGTGGGAACGCAGCGAAGGCCATGGCGGCGGCCGCATCCACACGCGCCTGCGCATCGTCCTGGTCAAACGCGCCGCCCAGCACCACGCCGATGTCGCGGTAGTCGGCAAACACGATGTGCGCGCAGTCGAACAGGTCGCGCAGGATCGCCTTGGCATCGCCGCCCCAGCGTTCCCACAGCCTGGGCCGGAAGTTGCCGTCGAAGGACACCTTGATGCCCAGCGCGCAGGCCGCACGCGCTGCCGCCAACGTGGCCTGTGCCGCCTCCGGGCCCAGCGCCGGGCTCACACCGGACAGGTGCAGCCAATGCGCGCCGTGCAGCAGCGCGGGCCAGTCGTAGCTGTCGGCGCGGGCGTTGGCAAAGGCCGAGTCGGCGCGGTCATAGACCACCTCGCTGGGCCGGTGACCGGCGCCGGTGGTCAGGAAATACAGGCCCATGCGGCCATCAACGCGGCGCACGCGGCCGGTGTCCACGCCATGGCGGCGCAGTTCGCCGGTTACGGCAGCGCCCAGCGGGTTGTCGGCCACCACGCTGATCATCGCCACGTCGTGGCCAAAGTGCGCCAGCGACACGCCGACATTGGCCTCGGCACCGCCGGCATGCACATCAAGGGAAGGGCGCTGCAACAGCAGCTGGTTGCCGGGGGCGCCCAAGCGCAGCAGCAGTTCGCCAAAACAGACAATGCGGGTGGAACTCATCAGGACTCCTGCTCACCGTGGATCCGGCCGGCATGATGGCACGGCCGTTTGACTGACGGTCTACGGACCGGCGTTGACGCTCCCGCGCTTTGCGAGGGAGCAGGGCAGTGCGCAGATACATCGCTGCATGTGCATCAGCCGCCGGCCAGGTGCCAACGAAGAACGTCGGTTGAAAGCGGAACTATCGCTGCGTCTGCCGCATCACCACCGCCTGCGCCCAGCGTGCGGCGATGTTGGGTGCGGTGATGCACACCGCGGCATCGGTCACCGTGGTCACCGCGCGTTCCAGCAGCTGGATGTCGGCTTCATGCTGGCGCGCCACATGCGGGTCTTCAAAGAAAATCGCCCGTTGGCAACGCTGTTCCAGCACGCGGTCGGCGATCTGCGCATCGCCGCCCAGCGGGCCGCTCTGGAAGCGCTGTATCCATTCCTGCTCGCGCGGCCAGCCACGGCTCCAGGCCATCTCGTTTAAGCGCTGCCCGGTGGTGCCGGTGCCAATGCGCTGGGCGAACTGGGACAGCACATCAAAGTGCTCGGCAGCGAAGGCCAGCATTTGCGGCTTGCGTGCGTCATGCGCAATCAACGCCAGGGTCTGGTTGCCGAAGTCATTGAGGTCATCGGCACCTGCATCGGGGGCAAGACCGGCATGGATGCGCTCCATCTCGATCCAGTCACGCGCGGTGGCCACGGTGGAAATGAACGGCTTGCCGTGGATCACGCATTGCCGCTTGAGCGCGATGGCTTCGGGAAAGATGGACGACGGATCGACCGGATCAATGAAATAGATGGCGCCGTCGAGCGTGCGCTCGGGGGAACCCATGCCCACCACTTCGGCGACCAGCTTCATCAGGCCGCCTTCGCGGCCGTTGGGGTAGCGCTTGAGGGCAGGGTAGTCGGCCAGCGGCCCGGCACTGGCGATGGCATCGAAGGTGCGGCCCACCGCATGCAGTTCCACGCCAAGTTCGCGGATGCCAGCTTCGCAGGCACGCAGCCAACGGAACAGCGCAGCATCGGCGCTTTCGTGATGGAGACGGTTGGCGGCCAGGCCGATGCGCATCGTGATTCCCCTTGATTGGCGAAGTGGGAAGTTTAGTGGACGCACGGCGAAGAAGCGGTGCCAATCTCACCTGGAAAGCCGAATCGAAGTCATCCCCTCTCCCGTTTCAACGGGAGAGGGGTAGGGGTGAGGGCGCTCTTGGCGCTGTCTCGCACTTATCGCTTCAACAAAGCAACAATGCTTTCCGCCGCATCCCGCCCTTCAGCCACTGCGGTTACCACCAGGTCCGCGCCGCGCACGGCATCACCACCGGCAAACAATTTTGCGTTGTGGGTCTGGTAGGGCAGGCGCCCGCTGCCGCCGGCAATGATGCGGCCGTTGCCGGTGGCTTCCACGCCCTGCGACGAAAGCCATTCCGGCAACGTCGGTGAGAAACCAAAGGCGATGATCACCACGTCCGCTTCCAGCAGCGACTCGCTGCCTTCGATGGCCACGGCATTGCGGCGGCCATTGGCATCGGGCTCACCCAACCGGGTTTCCACCACGGTCACGCCGATCACTTCGTCATCGGCCCCGGCTTCAATCGCCAGCGGCTGGCGGTTGAACAGGAAGCGCACGCCTTCCTCGCGGGCGTTGGCCACTTCGCGCGCGGAGCCGGGCATGTTGGCTTCGTCGCGACGGTAGGCGCAGGTCACCTTGGCCGCGCCCAGGCGGATGGCGCTGCGCACGCAGTCCATGCCGGTGTCGCCGCCGCCCAGCACCACCACGCGCTTGCCGTTGAGGTCGGGCAGGGCAATCTGGTCTTCCCAGCCGGCAATCGGACGGCCGTGCGGATCGTTGCCGCCCACGATGCGGCTGTTCTGCACCAGGAATGGCAATGCCGGCAGCACGCCCTTCAAATCCTGGCCGATCAGCCCGCCGTCGGTATAGCGGTACGCGCCGGTGCCGAGGAACACCGCATCAAAGTCCAGCTGCAGTTGTTCGATGGTGATGTCACGGCCGATTTCCACGCCGAGCCGGAACTCCACGCCCATGCCTTCGAGGATTTCGCGGCGGCGGTCGATCACGCTTTTGTCCAGCTTGAAGCTGGGAATGCCGAACTGTAGCAGGCCACCAATCTGTTCGTAGCGGTCAAACACCACCGCCTGGACACCGGCGCGGGCCAGACGATCGGCACAGGCCAACCCGGCCGGGCCAGCGCCGACAATGGCGACGCGATGGCCGCTGGGCTGCACCGCATGCAGGTCCGGCTTCCAGCCGGTGGCCAGTGCGGTATCGACGATGTACTTCTCCACCGCGCCGATAGTGACCGCGCCGAATTCCTCCAGCGTGCAGCTGCCTTCGCACAGACGATCCTGCGGGCAGACGCGGCCGCACACTTCCGGCAGCGGGTTGGTTGAATGGCACAGCGTGGCTGCTTCGTGGATGCGATCTTCCTGCACCAGTTGCAGCCACTGCGGAATGGCGTTGTGCACCGGGCACTTCCAACTGCAGTACGGGTTGCCGCAATCCAGGCAACGGCCGGCCTGATACTGCGCATCGGCCTTGTCGAATTTGCCGTACAGCTCGCCCCAGTCGCCGGACGTGCGCAGTTCCACCGGAATGCGCTGCGGCATGGTGCGGGGGAGATCGAGGAACTGGAAGGCTTGCTTGCGGCTCATGGGGAACTCGTTGCGTCTGGGAGGCTCCCTTCTCCCGCAGGCGGGAGAAGGTGCCCCGAAGGGGCGGATGAGGGGGCTGCTTTCAAAGCGCCCTCACCCCGGCCTTCTCCCGCAGGCGGGAGAGGGGGAGATGCATCAGGCGGCGTTACGCAGCGCCGCAGCCAACGACTCAATGCTGGCGGCCTTGGGTTTGACCAGCCAGAACTTGCCGACGTAGTCGCGGAACTCGTCCAGGATCTGCTGCGCCCAGATGCTGCCGGTCAGTTCACGGTGACGGCCGATCAGGCTGTGCAGGTGCTGGCGGTAATTCTCGAAGCCCTCGGCGGAAATGCGGTGGATGTCGATCAGCTCGTGGTTGTAGCGGTCCACGAAATCGCGGTCGATATCCAGCACGTAAGCCAGGCCGCCGGTGAAGCCGGCACCGAAGTTCAGGCCGACCTTGCCGAGCACGGCGACGATGCCGTCGGTCATGTATTCGCAGCAGTGGTCGCCGGCGCCTTCAATCACCGCCAGCGCGCCGGAGTTGCGCACGCCGAAACGCTCGCCCGCGCGCCCCGCGGCAAACAACTCGCCGCCGGTGGCGCCATACAGACAGGTGTTGCCGATGATGGCGGTGTTGCGCGCCTCGAAGCGTGCACCGCGCGGCGGACGCACCACCAGGCGGCCGCCGGCCATGCCCTTGCCGACGTAATCGTTGGCTTCGCCTTCCACTTCCAGGTTCAAACCATCGACGTTGAACGCGCCCAGGCTCTGCCCGGCGGTGCCACGGAAGCGCAGGTTCAGCGGCGCATCGCTCATGCCGTGGTTGCCATGCGCCCGCGCGATGGTGCCGGACAGGCGCGTGCCAATCGAACGGTCGGTGTTGTGGATCAGGAAGCGGTGCTCGCCGCCGCGCTTGTGCGCGATGGCGTCGGCCAGCAGGTCGTCCATCTGCGTGGCCAGGCTGTCCGGTGACTGGTACAGGCGCTGTGCCGCGCAATGCGAACCTTCGTACCTGGCCGGCGCCAGCAGCCGCGACAGATCCACCTTGACGCCTTCGCGCGGGGAAACTTCCAGCTGCTCCAGCAGGTCGGTGCGGCCGACGATTTCATCCAGCGAGCGCGCGCCCAGGTACGACAGCCATTGCCGCACTTCCTCGGCCAGCAGCCGGAAGAAGTTTTCCACGCGCTCGGGCAGGCCGGTGAAATAGCCTTCGCGCAGGCGCTCGTCCTGGGTGGCCACGCCGGTGGCGCAGTTGTTGAGGTGGCAGATGCGCAGGTATTTGCAGCCCAGCACGATCATCGGGCCGGTGCCGAAGCCGAAGCTGTCCGCGCCCAGCAGCGCGGCCTTGATCACATCCAGCCCGGTCTTCAAACCACCGTCGGTCTGCAGCAGGGTGCGGCCGCGCAGGTCGTTGCCGATCAGTGCCTGGTGCGATTCGGCAACGCCCAGTTCCCACGGCACGCCGGCATAACGGATGGAGCTGATCGGCGAGGCGCCGGTGCCGCCGTCATGGCCGGACACGGTGATCAAATCGGCGCCGGCCTTCACCACGCCGGCGGCAATCGTGCCGACACCGGCATGTGACACCAGCTTCACCGACACCAGTGCATCCGGGTTGACCTGCTTCAGGTCATGGATCAGCTGCGCCAGGTCTTCGATGGAATAGATGTCGTGATGCGGCGGCGGCGAGATCAAGCCAATGCCGGGCTTTGCATAACGCAGGCGCGCGATCAGTTCATTGACCTTGTGGCCGGGCAACTGGCCGCCTTCGCCGGGCTTGGCGCCCTGCGCGACCTTGATCTGCAGCACTTCGGCATTGACCAGGTATTCGGCAGTGACGCCGAAACGACCCGACGCCACCTGCTTGATCTTGGAACGCTTGTCGGTGCAATAACGCACCGGGTCTTCGCCGCCTTCACCAGAGTTGGAACGGCCGCCGAGCCGGTTCATCGCAATGGCCAGCGCCTCATGCGCTTCCGGTGACAACGCGCCCAGCGAAATGGCGGCGGTGTCAAAGCGCTTGAACAAGGCTTCGGCCGGTTCCACCTGGTCCAGCGGTGTCGGCGTTGCGGCCGGCTTGAGCTGCAGCAGGTCGCGCAGCGCCGAGGTCGGGCGCGAATGCACGGCGTCCATGTACGTGCGCCAGTCTTCGGCCTTGCCGGTGCGCGCGGCGCGCTGCAGTGTCAGCACCACGTCCGGGTTGTACATGTGGTATTCGCCGCCATGCACGTACTTGAGCAGGCCGCCGGCTTCGGCCGGTGCCAGCTCGTTCCACGCACGCACGGTGAGTTCGCGCGCTTCGGTATCCAGCCGCGCCAGGTTGACGCCGCCGATGCGCGCGGTGGCATCCGGGAAGCACAGCTGCACCACGTCCGGATCCAGTCCGATGATCTCGAACAACTGTGCGCCGCGGTAGCTGGCCACGGTGCAGATGCCCATCTTGGAGATGATCTTGCTCAGGCCCTTGTAGATGCCCTTGCGGTAACTGCGACCAATCTGCGAAACCTCACCGCCCTTCTTCAGCTGCAGGATGCCGCGCCGGCCCATGTCGAACAGCGTCTGGTAGGCCAGGTATGGATACACCGCCGTGGCACCGAAGCCGAGCAGGCAGGCCATGTGATGCGCGTCGCGTGCGGTGCCGGTTTCAACAATCAGGTTGACGTCGCAACGCAGGCCCACTTTCGACAAGTGGTGATGCACCGCGCTGGTGGCCAGCAAGGCATGCACCATCGGCCGTTCCGGCACCGGGTAGCGGTCGGACAACAGCAGCATCACCACGCCGTCGCGTGCGGCCTGTTCGCACTGCGCGCAGATGCGCTCGATGCCGGCGGTGATGCCTTCTTCGATGCTGTAGGACAGGTCAATCAGCCGGTTGCGTGCAACGTACTGCTCCATCTTCAGCAGCTGCCGCAGCTTGCGCTGGCTGAGCACCGGCGAGTTGAGGATGACGTGGTTCACCGTCTCCGGGCCGGCGTGGAAGATATTGGTCTCCTTGCCGAGCTGGGTGCTCAGGGACATTGCGCATTCTTCGCGCAACGGATCAATCGGCGGATTGGTGACCTGCGCAAAGGCCTGGCGGAAGTAGTCGTACAGCGGCCGCGTGTTGCGGCTGAGCACGGCGATGGGCGTGTCGTCGCCCATCGAGCCGGTGGCTTCCTGGCCGGTCTCGGCCAGCGGGCGCAGTACTTGCTCCACTTCTTCGGAGGTGAGCTGGAACAGCTTGTGGTAACTGCGCAGGGTCGGCTCGTCGAACGGCTCCTCGGCCAGCGAGGGGTCGATCAATTCGGTCTGCAGGTAGGTCACGCCCTGGTGCAGCCACTGCTTGTATGGCGCGCGCGCACGGTTGATGCGGTCGATGGCGTCGGAGTCGAGCAGGTCGCCGCGCTTGAGGTCGATGGCCATCATCTGGCCCGGGCCGAGCTTGCCCTTGCGCACCACGCGCTCGGCCGGCACTTCCCACACGCCCGCTTCGGAGGCGACCAGGAAGTGGCGGTCGGAGGTCAGCATCCAGCGGGCCGGGCGCAGGCCGTTGCGGTCCAGCGTGCAGGCTGCATAGCGGCCATCGCAGGCAACGATGCCGGCCGGGCCATCCCACGGCTCGGTGTTCAGGCCGTAGAACTCGTAGAACGCGGCGAGGTCGGCATCCTTGAATTCCAGCGACTGCGTTGCCGGTGGCACCAGGATGCGCAGCGCCTGGATCAACTCCATGCCGCCGGCAACCATCAGCTCCAGCATGTTGTCCATGCTCTGCGAGTCGGAGCCGTGCATCGAAATCACCGGGTCGAATTCGCCGATATCGAACTTCGGCGTCTTCCACACCTTGCTGCGCGCCTGCGCCCAGTGGCGGTTGCCTTCGATGGTGTTGATCTCGCCGTTGTGGGCGAGCAGGCGGAACGGATGTGCCAGCGGCCAGCGCGGCATCGTGTTGGTGGAGAAGCGCTGGTGGAACACCACCACGGACGAGGCCAGCTCGTGGCGCTGCAGGTCCGGGAAGAACGTGCTCAGCTTGTCCGGCAGCACCATGCCCTTGTAGCTGATGGCGTCCGGGCTGAGCGTGGTGACGTAGTAATCGGCCACGTCGCGCAGCTGCTGTTCGCTGCGGCGGCGTGCCAGGAACAGCGCCAGTGCGAACTGCTCGGCGCTCTGGCTGGGGTCGGCATCGACGAACACCTGCTCGATCTTGGGCAGCGTGTCACGCGCCAGCTCACCGCAGACGCTGTCATCGGTGGGCACCTCACGCCAACCGCGCGGCTGGCAGCCGGCGTTACGCAGCTGCGCATCCAGTTCGTCGCGACAGCGCTGCGCGGCGTCGGCATCGTGTGGCAAAAACACCACGCCGGCGGCGAAATTGGGACCAATGCGGATGCCGGCTTCTTCGGCCAGCTGGCGCAGGAACACGGTGGGTTTGCGCAGCAGCAGGCCGCAGCCGTCGCCGGTCAGGCCGTCGGCGGCAACACCACCGCGGTGGGTCATGCGCGACAGCGCGGCGATGGCGGTATCCACCAACAGGCGGGAGGGTTGGTCATCGAGCTGCGCGACCATGCCAAAACCACAGGCGTCGCGTTCGTCTTGCGGGTCGTAGAGCCCTTGCGGTGTACCGGCGGCCATCTGTGCCTCGTAGCGATGTCAGGTGAGCGGCGACACTCATGCCCGCTCGCCTGACACGCCGTACACATCGGAGTGAGGCGCGCCGTACCGCATTGATCGGCTGGTCTGGGGAAAGGCCGGTGGTGGACGCCCTCACGGCGTGCTTTACCTGCACAAGCGCCCTCGCGCTCACCCAATGCACACGGTGTGCTCTGTCTGGAGCGCACCCTGAAGTCACCGGATGCGATCGACTAAATCACAGTTGTTGCACTGCCGCAATGCATCGTTTCTATCGCAACCAAAGCCTTGCGGGGCAAGGCTTTGGCTGCCGCCTGTTCAGCCGGGATCAGCCGCAGCGCAGGCCGGTGATGGTGCCCTTTTCATCGGTTTCGATGTTCAGGCGCTCGCCGTTGAACTCCATCGTGACGGCCTGGTTGGGCTTGAGCATGCGCACGTCATTGGCGCCGGAATCTTCCTTGGCCTGGGTCTGCAGCGTTTCGGTCCACGCCTGGCCAACCAGCCCCTGTACCTGGCTGGCGTCACAGCTGGCCGGCGGTGGCGGTGCCGCGGCGCCGTCTGGATCGGGTGTGGCCGCGGCAGTGGCGGCCTGTTGTGCCTTGTCCAGGGCTTCGTCCTGTTCTTCCGGGGCCGGGCCTGCGCAGGCGCCCAGTGCCAGCACCAGCGAAAGCGTGGCAATCAGGGCGGCGGGGCGGCGAAGGCCGCGCGTCGTCGTCGGAAACTGCATCGGTACTCCAGAACGTGTTGGATGATGCTGCAGCATATCGCCAAGCGGGCCGGCTGCGGCCGTTGCGATGGCGCTGCGTGCAGCAACTGTTCGGGACAATGCGTGCCGTCATCCGACGGACGAGGTACATGCGCGGGCCGTCGCGTTGCAGGCAGTGGCAGATGGGCGCATGCCAACGCCCGTCCTTTGCGAGCGGGGGATTGCAGCGATGCACGGCAGCGCCTGGCCCGCGTGCTCTCAAGCGTGTTCAGCCGCAATGGATCGCAGTGATGTTGTTGGTGCGGCCGACTTCAATGGTGAGCCGGCTGCCGCCGGTTGAAGCCGATGCCACATCGACCGAGTTGGCATGCCCGTTGCGCTGTTCCTGGCCACGGATGACGTTGACCTCCAGGCTGTCGCTGTCCACGCGTGCACGCTCGATGGTGCCCGGTGCGGCGGCCAGCCCGACGGCGCCACGGACCATGTCCGCATGGCATTGGCCGGAGATCACCCCGTCAATCGGCTGCACATCGGCGACGTAGGCGGAATTGCATGCCGACAACAACAGCGCGGCAGCAGGCAGTGCAAGCAGACGGTACATGGCGTACTCCGGGAGGTACGGGAACGAGCGCCCAGCATGGCGCGGCATCTGTATGCAGCGGATGAATCCGCTTGCTCGGCGTCAACAATGCGCATGTCCCGTGGCGCGCAACGCCCGCGGTCACCCGGGCCGTTTGCAGATTCGGGGCAGGCCACCGTGTTGGCGGATAATCGCGCATCCATCAATGCAGGATGTACCGATGCAGCAGGAAGGCTGTCGCGTTCTCGTACTGGGCGGTTACGGTCACTTCGGCGCGCGCATCGTGCGTGCGCTGGCCAGGACCCCGGGCATCACGGTCATTGCGGCCGGCCGCAATCCGGCGCATGCAGCAGCGCATCTGCCGGGTGTGGATCTGGCCGCCATTGAGCTGTGCCGGCTGGATACCACCGATCCGGATTTCACTGCGGCGCTGGCGGCCACAGGTGCGCATCTGGTCATTCATACCGCCGGGCCATTCCAGGGACAGGGCTTCGACGTTGCGCGTGCCTGCCTGCAGGCCGGCATGCATTACATCGACCTTGCCGACGGGCGTGATTTCGTCCGCGATTTCCCCGCGCAGGTGGATGCTGACGCACGCCATGCGCAGCGCAGTGCGATCAGCGGCGCCAGCACCCTGCCGGCGCTCTCCAGTGCGGTGGTGGATGCATTGCAGGGCCGGTTCGAGCAGTTGCACGCCATCGACATCGTCATTGCTCCGGCACAGGCCACGCCGCTGGGCATGGCCACCGTGCGCGCGGTGCTGTCGTATTGCGGGCAGGCGTTTGAGTGCTGGATCGACGGCCGTTGGCAGCGTGTGATCGGTTGGGGCAATCCGCAGCCGGTCCGCTTCGCACATATCGGCCCGCGCCTGGCCTCGCCGTGTGATGTGCCCGACCACGATCTGCTGATGCAGCGTTATCCGGGCGTGCACACGGTGCGCTTCCGCGCGGCGCTGGAACTGCCGTTTCTCTCGCGCTGCCTGGCTGCCATCGCAGGGCTGCGCCGTATCGGCCTGCCGTTGCCGATGAAGGCACTGGCGGGCGTGTTCGCACGTGCAGGCCGGTGCTTCGACCGCTTCGGCAGCGACCTGGGCGGCATGCGCGTGACCCTGCGCGGCGTACGCGATGGCCGGGAACAAACGGTGTACTGGGACCTCACCGCACCGATGCTGCACGGCCCGGAAATCCCCACCTTCGCCGCCGTGCTGCTGGCCCGCCGCTTTGCCCGGGGCGAGCCGCTGCCGGTGGGCGCATATGCGTGCGTTGGCCTGATCAGCCTTGCCGAGTTCGAGAGCGAGTTCGCGCGCTGGCAGATTGAAAGCGCGGTGTCCTGAGTACCTGCTTTCGGTAGCAGGGTGGCTCCGCATTGCCGGGCCTTGCCGATGCTGCCTGCGGGTCTTGCCCGGCAGGGTTTGGCACCGCTGCTGCAACCTGAAGCATTCAGCCTGGACGGAGAGGGGGTGTCTTCCAGGCTATTGACTACATTTGTAGTCATCCTTACGGTGACGACACATGTAGTCACTGGAGCGTGGCATGCGCCGCAAGACCGTCGGGGACCAGGAGCTGGCCCTGCTGCAGTACATCGGAGAGAACGAGCCCACCAGCGTGGGCGAGGTGGCAGCACGGTACGGCGAGTCGCGCGGGCTGGCCCGTTCGACGGTGCTGACGATGATGGAGCGCCTGCGCAGCAAGGGTTATCTGCAGCGTGCGGCGCATGAAGGCGTGTACCGCTACCACACCACCGCCGAGCAACAGGAGGTGGTGAACAGTGCGGTGGGCAGCTTCGTCGAGAAAACCCTGCAGGGTTCGATCTCGCCGTTCGTGGCCTGGATGTCGGAAAAAGCCGAGGTCAGCGACAACGAACTGGCCGAACTCGAAGCGCTGGTCAGCAAGCTGCAATCGCAGCGCCGGGAGGATTGAGTCATGGACAGCCTGCTCGAACTGCTGGGCAACCGCCTGCTCGCCACCAGCGTGCAGACCGCGGTGCTCACCGCGCTGGTCTGGGCCCTGTGCCGTTACGTGCGGCGCCTGCCGGCCAGCACCCAGTGTGGCCTGTGGTGGCTGGTGGCACTGCAGGCAGTGGTGGGCCTGTTCTGGGCCGCACCGCTGGAACTGCCGCTGCTGCCGGCGGCCGAATCGGTGACGCTGGTGCAGCAGGCCGGCGCGGCCGCGGCGCAGAACCACGCCGCGCCGCTGGTCGTGATGAAGCCACTGCCGGCGGACAGCGGCTGGTCGTGGCAGCAGGTGCTCATGCTGCTGTGGCAGGCCGGTGTGGTGGTGATGGCACTGCGTACCGCGCTGGCGTGGCATGCCAGTCGCACGCTGGTACGCAATGCGCAGCCGTGCAATGACCACAAACTCAAGGCCGCACTGCAGCTGGCGTCCGAAGCGCATGGCCTGCCGCGCGCGCCGCGGTTGATGCTGAGTACCGCCATCGACTCCCCGCAGCTCATCGGCCCATGGCGCCCGGTGTTGCTGCTGCCGGCGCGTGGCCTGCAGCGCATGGGCGATGACGACCTGGACATGGCCTTGACCCACGAACTGGTGCATCTGCAGCGGCATGACCTGTGGCTGGGCCTGGTGCCCGCGCTGGCGCAGCACCTGTTTTTCTTCAACCCACTGGTGCACATCGCCGCCCGCGAATACGCCATTGCCCGCGAAGCGGCGGTGGATGCGGCGGTGGTTGCCGGCGACCGCCATTGCCGCCAGCACTACGGGCGCCTGTTGTTGCAGCTGGGTGTTGCCCCTCGCCCGGGAGCGGGCCTGGCCAGCGCCTCGCCCACCTTCCTCAGCCTCAAGCGGAGACTGCTCATGTTGCAGAACACGTCGTCCTTTTCGCGTCTCGGTGCAGGCCTGATCCTGGCGGCCGTGGCCCTCGTCGGTGTGGTGCCGATGCGCCTGGTGGCCATGCCGGCCCCACCTGTGCCCCCCGCACCTCCTGCGCCGCCGGCCGCGGTGGCGGTACCGCCTGCCCCGCCGGCGCCAGCGGCCGCGAGCAAGGGCACACAGGTGTCGCGCACGGTGATCCACACCGATGGCAGCGAGATGCCGGCGCCACCGGCACCGCCGGCAGCTCCTCCTGCGCCGCCCGCGCCGGCCAAACCGATGAGCACGCAGGGCGTGATCCATCTCAGAAGCGATTCAAACGCTGACAGTTATGTACTGCTGAAGGGCGACCACAACTACATGGACGGCTCCATCGCCGACCTGCGCGAAGCCCAGCGTCTGGATGAGGGCAACGGCGTGATGCTGCTGCGCCGTGATGGCCGCCGTTACGTGGTCCGCGATGCCGCCACACTGGACCGCTTCCAGCAGATCCACGCCGAAACCCGCCGCCTGGGTGAGGCACAGGGCAAGCTGGGCGCCCAGCAGGGCAAGCTGGGTGAGCGTCAGGCCGAAATCGGTGGGCGCATGAGCGAGATCGGCGCCCGCATCGGTGCCATTGCCACACAGCGGGCACAGCTGGCGCTGTCCTCCAATGAGAGTGCCGAATCCATGCGCCGCATTGCCGAAGATGCGCGTCGCGAGGCGGAGAAGGCGCGCGCAGAAATGGACGACCCGGTCATGCGCGAGGAAATGCAGCAGTTGGCACGTCAGCAGGTCGAGCTGGGCAAACAGCAGGCCGAACTGGGCAAGCAACAGGCCGCCGCGAGCCAGCGGGCACGTCGCGAGGCAGAGCAGTTGATCGAGCGGGCGATCCGCGAGGGCGTGGCCGAGCCGCTTCGCGGGTGAAGGGCAGGGCTGCTGGCGTGCTTTAAAGCCCTGCTTTAAAGCCCCTCTCCCTTTACGGGAGAGGGGTTGGGGAGAGGGGCTTTAGAAGCTAGAAGCGAAAAACCTCTCCCCCTCTTCCGCCCTTCGGGCACCTGCATTCGGCACATCCATGTGCCTCACCCTTCGGGCGGCTTCGCCGTGCAACCCGGCAATCCTGCCGGGTTGTCGTCCCGCAAGGGGAGAAGGGAGAGGCCAAAGCAAAAGCAAAGCCCCAAAGCCCCAAAGCCCAAACCTCAGCGCACTTCCCCCAGCGCCAACACCGCCCGCTCATCCGCCTCGGCCTGCACCAGGCGCAGGAACAACTGCGCCAACGTCACCACGTCCTGGTGGTTGTGCTCACCGACACGGCGCAGGTTGCGCGCGCTGCCACCGCGCAGGTAGCTGAGCCACGCGGCCGGCGCCTCGGAACCGGGCAGGTCATCTTCGCGGGCGATCTGCAGCAGGTTGCGCTCGATGGTTGCCAGCCGGCAGTTCTCCCAGGTGCCGCGATACCGGCGGCGGGTGGGATACAGCAGGTCCACGTGATCCAGTGTCGAGATCGGATCACCACGCCGCGCCAGTCGATAGCGGGTCTTGAGCAGGGGCGCGTCGTAGCTGCGGCCGTTGTAGCTGGACAACACCGTGGCTGCCGACAGCCAACTGGAAAACACGTCCAGCATGGCGCTCTCCGCGCCCATCGTGGACATCAGCAGCTGACGCACGCGCAGGCCTTCGCCGCGCGCGCTGTCGCAGTACCAATCGGCCGCGCCGATCATGAAGGCACGGGTGCCCGTGCCACCGGCCAGGCCGGTGGTTTCGGTGTCGAAGAACAGCAGGTCGTGCACCTGTACGTGTTCTTCCGGGCGCTTGCTGAAAGCCAGCGACAGCGGCTGCGCGGGAATGGCCTGCGGCAGAAACGCCTCAATCAGATGCAGGCCCGGTGCAATTTCCACGCCGGGAAGTGCACGGTCGACCGGGCCGCTGCGCACGACGCGCGGTGCCGCAGCAACCGCACGGTTGCGTGAGGCCAGCAACCTGCGAAGTGCATCGCCGTCCTGTGTGCGACGTGCCGGTGTCGTCGGCTTGTGCTGGATGGCGTCCACCCAGCCAAACACCGATTCCTCCGGTGCCGGTAGGAGCGACCTCGGCCGCGAAGCTGACAATGCCTCCGCAGCTGGCGAAGAACGTGTTGCAGTTGCAGGCTCCGAATCGACATTCCCCTGTACCGGCTTCGCGGCCAAGGCCGCTCCTACGGGGGAATCGCCGGTTGCCGTGTGGCTGGGCTTTTCCGCATGGCCCGCCTGCTTGCGCAGCGCCTTCAGCTTGTCCAGGCTGATGCTCATGGCAGCAGGTCGAGTGCCTCATCAACCACGACGGCCTGTACCTGATCGCAACGCTCGGCCGACAACAGCGACAACACCCGCAAGGCCAGCGAGCGCGGGGTGATGCCATCGCCTTCCTCTTGCGCGGCCAACACCGGGCCGACACAGGCCGGGCAACCGGCGGTGCAGTCGCAGCGTTCGACCAGCTCCAACGCGCGCTGCACCAATTCGCCTTGGCGCTGCCACAACGGTTCACTCAGGCCGACGCCGCCGGGGAAGTTGTCGTACAGGTATACGGTGGGTACGAAGCTCTGCATCAGCTCCACCGCACCTTCGCTGCCTTCAGTACCGCGCAGTTGTCCGCGACCAGTTTGATCGGCCACCGCGAACCACGCGCCGTCGCCATTGCCCACTGCCTTCTGCAGGTCGCGCGCATCGGCCATTACCGCGACCGTGGCGACGATGTGCAACGCATAGGCGGCGCCGAGAAAGCCGTCGAGCGCGTCCTGCTTCTGCACGAAGCTGCGCAGCAAGGTGGCCTGCGGCAATTGCCACCACACCGCCGTGGTGTGCAGCTCCTGATCGGGTAGATTGACTGGGCCGTAGCCGATGTTCTCGTGCGTGTAGTAACGGATTTTCTTGTAGCCGGCCACGCGCCGCACCACATGCACTTCACCGTGATGCGAATCGCCACGGCCGGCGCCGTTGCCGTCGAAACGGTCCAGCACCTTGAGCTTGGTGTAGTCGATGCTGTCGGTGTAATAGTCCACATGCGTGCGGGTGACATAGGCCTTGCGGCCCTCCCAATCCAAACGCTCCACCTGGTACGGCGTGCTCTGCACCATGTGGATGGCGCCTTCGTACAGGGTGAGCGCGGCGGCGGAATAATCCACCTCGGCGATGATCTTCTGCTTGCCGTCGCTGCGGTCCACCACCACGAAGTTGCCATCCGCCACTGCACGCAGGCTCACCGCGTTGGCCGGGTAGCTGTCGGCAATCCATTCCCAGCGGTCGCCTTCCTGGTGGATCACCTCGGTCTCAGCCAGCGCCTGCAGGAACACCAGCGGGTCAATCGGCCCGAACGGTTCACCACTCATGAACGGCAACTCGAAGGCGGCGCAGCGGATGTGGTCGAACAGGATCAGCGGTTGATCCGGCGAAATGCGCGCGTGCTCGGGCGTGGCATTGGCGAAGAAATCCGGATGCCGCACCACGTACTGGTCCAGCGGCTGGCTGCTGGCCACCATCACGCCCAGTGCGGCCTGCTGGCGGCGGCCGGCACGACCAAAGCGCTGCCACGTCGCCGCAACGCTGCCCGGGTAACCGTTGAGGATCACCACGTCCAGCGCGCCGATATCCACGCCCAGCTCCAAGGCGGAGGTACTGACGATGCCGTCGATGTCGCCCGCGCGCATGGCCCGCTCCACCTCGCGGCGCTCGGTCGGCAGATAGCCGCCGCGGTACGCGCGGATGCGCGCCGGCTTGCGCGGGTCGTTGTCGAAAATGTCCTTCAGGTATTTGGTCAGCACTTCCACCATCAAGCGTGTCTGCGCAAACACCAGCGTTTTCAAACCACTCTTGATCGCGATGCGGGCAATGCGGTTGGCCTGTGAACGCGCCGACGCGCGCAGGCCAAGATCCGGGTTGATGACCGGCGGATTCCACAGCAGCACATGCTTGGGCCCGGTGGGTGCGCCACTTTCGGTGATGGCATGCACGCGTTCTTCCACCAGCGCTTCGGCATGCGCATGCGGGTTGCCGATGGTGGCCGAGCACAGGATGAACTGCGGTTGCACGCCATAGAACGCGCAGATGCGCTTGAGCCGGCGGATCACATTGGTGACGTGGCTGCCGAACACGCCGCGATAGGTGTGGATCTCATCAATCACCACATAGCGCAGGTTCTCGAAGAACTGCGCCCACTTGGTGTGATGCGGCAGGATGGCCTGGTGCAGCATGTCCGGGTTGCTGACCACGATGTCGCCATGCAGGCGAATCGCCTGCCGCGCATCGCCGGGCGTATCGCCGTCGAAGGTGAACGCCTTGACGCCCAGGTCACCGGCGCGGTTGAGCTCCAGCAGCTCGGCCACCTGGTCCTGCGCCAGCGCCTTGGTCGGGAACAGGTACAAGGCCTTGGCATTGCCCTGCATCGCCGCGCTCACCACCGGCAGCGTGTAGCACAGCGACTTGCCCGAAGCGGTGGGGGTGACGATGGCAACGTGCTCGCCGCGCTGGGTGGCAGCCCAAGCGTCGGCCTGGTGCGAGTACAGCTGCTCGATACCGCGTGCCTTCAGGGCGGCTTTCAGCGCATCAGGGACGTCATCGGGAATCGGCGCGTAACTGCCTTCGCGGCCGGGGAGGGTGAAGCTGCCGGTGACCCGGTCCTTGTAGCGCCGCGCCAGGCGCTGGCCGAGCAGCGAGCCGTCACGCGAGGGCAGGCCATCGGTGGTTGCCAGCGCCCGTTCGCTGGCTTCGGTGCGGGGAGCGAGGGAGAACGCCATGCACGCAACTGCCGATCAAAGGAGGGCATGGAAGCACAAACGGGTCTCAGCCTGTGAGACAGGTATGCGGCTGTCGGCTGAACGTGGACGCTGCTGCAACGAAATCTGAAGCCGGTGTCCGTAAGCTTCGCCAGGTACACGAGGCGAAGGTGGCAATGGTGATGGTGCGTGGATGGCAGGGAGCAATGATGGCCGGCATGATGCTGGCCGGCACGGTGCAGGCACAGCAGGCTGCGCCGGCACAACCGCAGCAGGTCGCCGCCGATGCGCAGGCCGATGCGGCGCAGGACGCATTCCCGCCACCGGCCCAGGCCGAGGGCAACGTCACCACCCTGGGCGAAGTACGCGCGCTCAAGCCCGAAGACGACGAACCGCTGGACCTGTACCGCTTCAAGAACCCGGTCGAGCCCGCGCCCAACCGTTTCAGCAAATCCTGGAGCGAGCCGCCCTCGCCGGAGCAGGTCAGCATGAGCGGCGGCTACTTGTTCATGGGCATCAATTACGGGCTGATGGCCGCCGCCAAGGGCCTGCACAAGCTCAGCAACGGCCGTGACCAGATCCAGTCGGCCGTTGCCCGGCCACCGCCGGAACTGACCGAGCAGCAGCAACGCCGCGCCGACGCGTACTGCGAAGCGGGCGACTGCGCAGCTCAGGAGCGCTGAGCGGCAAGGCGGTCTAAAGCCCCTCTCCCGCAAGCGGGAGAGGGGTTGGGGTGCGGGCAGGCTCCCGCCAAGCAAACCCCCAAACAGCAAAATGCAGATCAACCCCGCGCGCCCAAACGTTTAAAGTACGCGCCATGATCAAACAACAGATTCCCGGCGGCCTGCTGATCGCCATCGAAGGCATTGATGGCGCCGGCAAGACCACCCTTGCCCATTCGCTGGCCCGTCTCCTCGAGAACGCGGGTGCCAAGGTCGTGCTGGGCAAGGAGCCGACCAACGGCCCGTGGGGCACGCGCCTGCGCCAGTCCGCCGCCACCGGCCGCCTGAGCCCGGAGCAGGAGGTCGAATTCCTGCTGCACGACCGCCGCCAGCATGTGGAAGAGGTGATCCAGCCGGCGCTTGCGCGTGGCGAGGTGGTGATCCTGGACCGTTACTTCCCGTCGATGGTGGCCTACCAGGGCGCCGCCGGCCTGCCGCTGGACGAGCTGCTGCACGCCAACGACTTCGCCCCGCGCCCGCACCTGCTGTTGCTGTTGGACCTGGCACCGGAGCAGGGGCTGGAGCGCATCCGCGCCCGCGGCGACAAGCCCAATCATTTTGAAACCGCGCAGAACCTGGAACGCTGCCGGGTGATCTTCCAGCAGCTGGAACTGCCGAACAAA
Organism: Stenotrophomonas sp. STEN056; assembly: GCF_056759635.1. Taxonomy (NCBI): domain Bacteria; kingdom Pseudomonadati; phylum Pseudomonadota; class Gammaproteobacteria; order Lysobacterales; family Lysobacteraceae; genus Stenotrophomonas; species Stenotrophomonas sp. STEN056. The sequence continues at coordinate 5,167 of NZ_JBRRDL010000037.1, read as the reverse complement.
CGCGTCATCGATGCCAGCCAGAGCGAAGCCGACGTGCTGCGTGATGCCCTGGCCGCCATCGCCGAGCTGTAGGCAGAACCGGGGTCAGAGTCGCGTTTCGGCAGCGGCCGCGACTACGCGGAGACCCCGGCCAGCACCGCGTACATCACCACGAACACCACCAGGAAAAAGTAGATGCTGCCGATGAACAGGTAACGCGGCAGCGTCACCCACCAGCGCCCGCCGTACACGCGCTGCTGCATCCACAGCAGGTAGACCGGCATGGCCATCCACAGCACCACGTAGATGCCGTCGGCAATGACGTTCACCACCGGGTTGCCGATGGCGCCGATGGCGCCGGTGATGCCGATCGTGACGAATGTCGCCAGCAGCACCAGCATCAGCCAGGCATGGCTGTACAGCGCCACCACCAGGTGTTCCAGGTAGCCGATGCCGCGCCCGACGTAGGCCACGCGCAGCACCAGTGCAAACAGCGGCATCAGGAAGAACAGCGCGCCGGGCAGGGCGGTGAGAATGGCCTGGATGTACAGGTCGGTTTTGCCGCCCATGCGTTCGATGTTGGCGTTGCTGTTGGCCAGGCGACGGTTGAGCCAGTTGTTGGCGAAGGTTGGCAGGCTGGAGAACACCAACGGGTTGGTTTCCGCGTCCCATGGCTTGCCGCCGATCTGGTAGTCGAAGAAGGTGCCGTGCCGCCCGGCCGCGCGCGTTGCAGCCTGCGAGGCACGGCTCATGGCCGATTCGGTCGTGGATGTTGCCGGGGCCTGTTGCTTGAGTTCGGCCGTGCGCTGCGCCGCGGCGGTGTTCACCGCGGCCATGGCCATGGCGAAAGCCGCCGCCGCGGTGGGCGAGTCCTTCTGTTGGCGCGTGATCTCCGCTTCCTGCGCGGCACGCAGCGTTTCCACTTCCTCCACGGTCTTTGCCGTGGAGTAGATCGAGGTGCCGCCATTGCCCACGCTGAAGTCGTTGACGTGCAGGGTCAGCTTGCCGACGAAGAAGGTGAACAGGGTGAGGATCACGAACAACCGCAGCGGCTGCACGTAACCCACGCGCTGGCCCTTGAGGAAGTTGGCCGCGACCTTGCCCGGCACCAGCAGGTCACGCAGCGTGCGGAAGATGCGCCCGTCCAGATGCCAGAACGACTCGAACACCTCCTCGATCGCATGTCCGACATGCTTGAGCGGATTGTGCGAGGACTGCCCGCAGGCATGGCAGTAGTGGCCCTGCAGCGTGGTGCGGCAGTTCTCGCAGTTGCCGTGCGCCTGCGGTGGCGCTTCCTCGGTGACAGCGTGTTGCGCGATAACGGGCAAAGCGTCGGTCTGGCTCATGTGCTGACGGCAGGCGGCTGACGGAAGCCGCTTACGATAGCGGCGTTTGCCAATGGTGTTCAGTCTCAGGTCTCAAAGTGGAGGCTGAAGACTGTGTCTTTCTTCCATCTGTGGAGGGAGGCAAGGCGGCTTTCAGCGCCGCGCCTTCCGGTGCCACAACGCATTGACGATCACCCAGCGCCCGTCGAAACGGCCCATCTGCAGGTGGTCGATGAACCACGGGCTCTCCACGCGCACCGTGGCGATGTCCTCGTCCACCGCCAGCACGGTGATCGTCCGTTGCCATTGCGCACGCGGCGTCTTCAGCGCGCCCTCGCGGGTATAGCGGATCAGCTCATCGGAGCTCATCCGGCCCAGGCCCAGCGTTTCATTCGGGTTGGCGACCAGGTTGCGCTTGGCCAGATCCGGATGCAGCGCGCGCGTCACGCGTGCCACATCGCCTTCCAGTTGCCCGTCCATGTAGTCATGGGCGGTGGCTTCAACGGCCTTCAATGTGGCCGTATCCGGCGGTGTGGCGCCGGCCGTGCCGGCCAGCAACAGGCCCGCCAACATCCACCCGCGCATCGCTCGCATCGCCATGGTCCGTACCTGCCTTGAAGGTGCCGCCAGCGTGCCAGTGGCGTACCTGCCGACCATGTGCCGTCGGTCATTGCATTGGCGCGGCGGCAACGCTGGAAGCGGGCACCGGACATGCCGTACCGTGGGCCGCACCCCATCAGGACGCTGTTCGCCCATGGAATCCATTTCGCCAACACCGCAGCGCCCGTACTGGCTGGGCCTGATGTCGCTGTTGATGCCGCTGCTGACGTTGCTGGTGGGCTTCATCGCGGTATCGGTGGTCCATGGTGGCCTGGAAAAGCTCGCCACCGGGCTGGGTATCGTCATCGGCGGTGGCGTGATTGGCACCTGCCTGGGTATCGCCTCGCGCTGGCGCAAGGAAAGCCGCGAATGGATGGGTTACGTCGGCATGCTCATCAACGGTGTGCCGGTGGTGATGCTGTTTCTTCCCTAGACATCGAACGGCTTCGCCTGCCCTCCGCTCCACATCACGAAAAGGGGAGGGCGCAAGCGAAAGCAGTGGCGGCAGGGTCTTGTTTCTGAAATTGGCTGGTTATCCGGCTCAACCGCCAACCGCCGCCTTCAACTCGGCCAGCTGCTGCTGCAACTCGGCGACCGTGGCTTCCAACTGCTGCACGCGGGCTTCCAGCGCACTGTTGCCCGCCGCGCCTGCGGCAGCCGGTGCCGACTTGTAGGTTTCGGCCAGGGCTTCCATGTCCAGCGGGCCGCACATCAGGTGCATGTAGCGGTCTTCACGCTGGCCGCTGGCACGCGGCAGCTGCACGACCAGGCCGCGCTGCTGCAGGCGTTCGAGCTGGTGGCGCAGGTCGGCGGCATCGGCAAACCGGGCCATGCGCTCGCTGCGGGTGCCCAGTTCGCCAGCGGTCTGCGGGCCGCGCAGCAGCAGCAGGCCAAGCAGGGCCACCTGCTGGCGTGGCAGGTCAAGCTTGACGCCGGCCAGGTGCTCATAGCGCTCGGCGCGCGAGGAGAAATGCTGGCGCGCCAGGCCCAGGTTTTCCAGCTGGCGCAGCGCGTGCTGCACCTTGCCGGCATCCAGGTTCATCACCGGCTCGCGGGCGGTCTTCTGGTTGGCAGCGACCTGGGTGGCGTTGACGGTGAGCGGGTAGGCGTCCGGCGTGGTGGCTTCCTTTTCGATCAGGCAACCCAGCGCGCGTGCCTGGGCGGCGTCGAGAATGGGGAAGGTAGGGGCTTGCTGGCTGTCGTCGGTCATCGTCGCTGTTCCGTCACGCGGGGGCGCAAGGATAGCCGAGGGCAGAAACCGGGGTCAGAGCCGGTTTTGGACCAACCCGACGTTGACCCCGGTTTTTTCCTGTTCGGGGCGGCCCGGGTGGGGAGTCGGTAAACTTGCCGGGTTCTGGAAGATTCCCGGTAGTTCCCATGTCCCGATTCCCTGCCTTCACTTTGCTGGCTGGCGCCCTGTTGTCGCTGGCCGCCTGCACGTCGACGGGCTCGCTGCAGCAGCCGGCCACGCCGGCCGCCCCTGCCGCGGTCGATGCCGCCCTTGGTCCCAACGACAACCTCAATGCCGTGCTGTGGGTGCAGCGTTCGCAGGAATACCGCGCCAGCGCCTTGCAGACCTGGGCGCTGGCCGCCACGCAGCTGGATCGCGCACTCGCCGACCCGACCTGGACCGCCTTGCTGCCCGAGGAAGGCGGCAACCACCAGTCCGGCAAGTTGAAGCCGGCCGTGGTGGTGGATGTGGACGAAACCGTGCTGGACAACGCGCCCTACCAGGCACGCCTGGTGCGTGATGGCAGCAGCTACAACGACGCCACCTGGGCCGCCTGGGTGGACGAGCAGAAGGCCGAGCCGGTGCCCGGTGCCGTGCATTTCGCGCAGCTGGCCGCGTCCAAGGGCGTGACCATGATCTACATCAGCAACCGCACTGCGGCGATGAAGGACGTGACCATCGCCAACCTGCGCAAGGTGGGTTTCCCGGTGGCCGATGACAGCGTTTACCTCGGCCTGGGCACGCCGGTGCCGGGTTGCACCGAGGTGGGCAGCGAGAAGGGTTGCCGCCGCCAGCTGGTGGCGCAGCAGTACCGCGTGCTGATGCAGGTGGGCGACCAGTTCACCGATTTCCTGCAGGTCGAAGACAACACCCTGGCCACGCGCGATGCCCTGCTGGACAAGTACCAGGGCTGGATCGGCTCGCGCTGGTGGATCCTGCCCAACCCCACGTATGGCGGCTGGGAAGGTGCGTCGTTCAACAACGCCTGGTCGCTGCCGGCTGACAAGCGCAACGCGGCCAAGCGTGATGCGCTGGAGGTGGCCCGATGAGCCGTGCCCCGCTGCCGCTGCGCAATGACGAAAAGCTGATCTTTGCCCTGGATGTGCCGGGCAAGGCGCAGGCCATCGAATGGGTGGAGCGCATGGGCGATGCTGTGTCGTTCTACAAGATCGGCATGGAGCTGCTGGCCTCCGGCGAATACTTCGACGTGCTGGATGAACTGGCCAAACGCGACAAGCGCGTGTTTGTTGACCTGAAGTTCTTCGACATTCCCGCCACGATCGCAGGCGTTATCCGCCGTTTGTCGCAGTGGCCGGTGAGCTACTGCACTATCCATGGCTGGCACCCGGCGATGATGGAAGCCGCTGCCACCGCCAACAACTCGGACATGCGCCTGCTGGCGGTGACCGTGCTGACCTCGATGGGGCGCCCGGATCTGGCGCAGATGGGCATCGACCGCGAGCCGGTGGACGTGGTGGTCGAGCGCGCGCTGGCCGCCCAGCGTGCCGGCATTGATGGCGTCATCGCCTCCGGCCAGGAAGCCGCACCGATCCGCGCGGCCACCGGCGCCGGTTTCTCCATCGTCTGCCCGGGCATCCGCCCCGGCGGCCCGGTGGGTGATGACCAGCAGCGCACGGTCGGCGTTGCCGAAGCGTTTGCCGATGGCGCCGACGCCATCGTGGTGGGCCGGCCGATCCGCCTGGCCGCCGATCCGCGTGCTGCGGCGCTATTGATTCAAAAGGAAATCTCGGATTCATTTCAATGAAATCAATAACTTGAATTATTGTTTATCAAGTGTTGCTTTAACTGAATCCGGCGCGTAGGCTACGACCCGTCCGGCACTGCCGGCGATGCGTCACACATGTCTACCGGCTTTGCGCCGGCTTGAGGAGGTCTGCCACCGGCAACGGGGCGGCCTCTTTTTTTTTAAGCCGGGAATGGGGAATAGGGATTGGGGCTTGGGGGGTGGACCCGGGAATGGGGACTCGGGGGTGGGGGGTGGGGAGGCGGCACCGCCCCACCCGCCCCGCCC
>NZ_JBRRDL010000036.1:0-40446 GCF_056759635.1 Stenotrophomonas sp. STEN056 | reverse complement strand
GTTACCGCCTGCATGCGCAAATACCTGACCCGGCTCAACGCGATGAAGCGTGACAACGCGCCTTGGCGGGTCGGCTCTATGGAGACTGTGCAAGACAGTTGACTCCTACAAGCGGGACTGCGCTCAGAACGGATCGCTGCCCGGCCGTACTTCCACGCCCAGCAATGAGCACAGGGCGAGCATGGCTTCGTCGTCGCGGCTCAGTGCGATCCAGCCGGCATAGGCATCGCCGCCGGTGTTCCAGTTCCACACCGAATAACCGTGCTCGCGCAGCTTGTCGTAAGCCGTGCTCATCAGCGCCGGTACGTCGAGATCCTCAGCGAAGTCCTCATCGTCCAGATCGCCGCCCCAGTCGATGCCCAGGTTCCAGCGCGCGGCCAGCTCCTCCAGCGCCGAGACGAAGGACTCGGTGTCCTTCCAGTCCACGTAGAAGCCCGAACGCCAGTCGATGACGTCCTTCAGGTCCCACAACCAGCTCTCGTCGGAGAAGTCATCCTCCGCGCCGGCACGCGCTTCGCGCCAGGCGTCGAACTGCTGCAGGGCCGCGTCCTCGTCGCCCGGGTTGATCAGCCACAGCAGGTTCCAGACCCGCGCCGGATGGTCGTCCTCGTCGAACGTGGGCTGCAGTTCGTCGGAATCTTCGTAATCGGCGCTGTTGTCGGGCATGGCACTTTTCCACTACATGATGGCGCGCATTCTGCCGCCGCCGGCGCGGCAGCGGAAGCCGTTGCGCCCGGCAATGCGTCACCAGCGGTTATCCTTGCGCCCGGAAGAAGGCCACGGTGGCCTTCAATGAAGCATTGACATGAGCGAGACCCCTCCCGATCACCTGGCGGTCAACCCCCAGAGCCCGTTCCATGACGCTGCTGCGCTGGAGCGCGGCGTTGGCGTACGTTTCAACGGCATCGAGCGCGATGACGTCGAGGAATACTCCGTTGCCGAAGGCTGGATCCGCGTGCAGGCCGGCAAGGCCCGCGACCGTCGCGGCAACCCGATGACACTGAAGATCAAGGGCACGGTGGAGCCGTATTTTCTTGAGCTGAAGAACGCGTAAGGCGCAAAGCTGCCCTCACCCCAACCCCTCTCCCGCTTGCGGGAGAGGGGCTCTCAGAGCGCAAGCGAACCCGCTTTAGCCCCTCTCCCGCAAGCGGGAGAGGGGTTGGGGTGAGGGCAGGCCTCAAAGAAAAACCCTCAATCCCGCTTCCGGCTTTCCAGCAGGTCCAGGTTGCGGATCAGCTTGCGCGATATCTCATCGGAGATCTGCCCGCGCCGGGTCAACCGGAACAATTCATCACGCTCGGCCTCCAGCCCGGCCGCGCGCAGGCTGCGGTAGGCCTGCTCCATGCGCTTGACCTGCTCCGGGTCTTCATCCGGGCCCTGGCCTTTTTCCAGATTGCGCTGGTAAAGCAGGCTCACCCGCGCGGCAGCATCGTTGTACAGCTGCACATTGGTGGTGCTCTGCCCTTCCACCAGCTGCTGGCGCGCTTTTTCGACCGCAGCCAGTGCCGCCTTGGAAGCGGTCTTGCGGGCCAGGTCCTCTTCGCGGCGGCTGGTGTCGTCCTTGGGCAACTCCAGCCCCTTGAGCAGGCGCGGCAGCAGCAGGCTGGCCGCCACCAGGGATACCAGGATCACCGCGGCAGCCAGGAAGATCACCAGATCACGTGCCGGGAACGGCTCGCCGCCGGGAATCATCAGCGGCAGGGTCAGCACGCCGGCCAGGGTGATGGCACCGCGCACGCCGGCCACCGACATCGCCAGCACCACCCGCCCGGGCGTGTGCGTGCCCTTCTCGCCGCGCATGCGCGCCTTGAGCAGGTTCCAGCGCAGCGACAACCACACGAAGGTCAGCCGCATCACCACCAGCATCGCGTTGATGGCCAGCACGTACACCACCAGCCACCACGCGCTGTGCTGGCCGCTGAGTTCCATGAACTGGATCGCCCGCTCCACGATGCCGGGCAACTGCTCGCCCAGCAGCACGAAGATGATGCCGTTGAAGGTGAACTGCACCGTGTTCCACACCGCGCTGCGCTGCACCCGCATGCTGCCGCTGATGCGGCCGGTGAGCTCGACGTAGCTCATGGTGATGCCGGCGGCCACCGCGGCCAGGATGCCGGAGGCATTGAGCTCTTCGGCCAGCAGGTAGGCCGCGAACGGGATCAGCAGGTTGACCAGCAAGGCCGCGCCCGGTTCCTCGCCAAAGCCGTGCCACAGCCAGCGCTGGAACGTGGACACGCCCCAGGTCACCGCCACGCCGATGGCCAGGCCGGCCACCGACACCCACAGGAAGGTCAGCGAGGCTTCGGCCAGCGAAAAGCTCCCGGTCATCACCGCCGCGACGGCAAAGCGGAAGCACACCAGGCCGGAGGCATCGTTGAGCAGCGATTCGCCTTCCAGTATGTGCATCAGCCGCTTGGGAATCGGCACCCGCGAGGCGATGGCGCTGACCGCCACCGGATCGGTCGGTGAAATGATCGCCGCCAGCGCGAACGCCACCGCCATCGGCATGCTCGGGATCATCCAGTGGATCAGCAAACCGGCGCCGACCACGGTGAACACCACCAGCCCGAACGCCAGCTCCAGGATGGCGCCCTTGTCGCGGAACAGGCCCTGTTTGGGAATGCGCCAGCCGTCCAGGAACAACAGCGGCGGCAGGAACAGCAGGAAGAACATGTCCGGCTCAAGCGCATGGCCGCGCTTGAACACACCGGCAATCAACGCCCCCAGGCCGATCTGCACCAGCGGCAGCGGCAGTGAGAACGGCAGGATTCTTACCAGGTAGCCGCTGGCGACAACGGCCACCAGCATCGCCAGGACGACTTCGATCGTATGCATGCGTGTTCCAGAAACGGGCGCGCGCAGAGCCTGCTGAGGCGCTGCGCTGGCAACCCAAAAAAACTAGCACAGCACACGATGAATGCGAGGCGATGTGGTGTTTCGTCAGCGGAGGTTGGGTGAAAAGCCCCCCTCCCCAACCCTCCCCTGCTTCGCAAGGGAGGGGGTGGAAGCTGCAAGAGGGGCCGTGCATTGCTGACGCACCGCTCCCTCCCTTTCACCGAAGGTGAAGGGGAGGGTTGGGGAGGGGTGCTTTTGCTGCTTGTTGCTGCATGCGTTGCATCCACAGCCGTGTGCAGGCATTCCATCGTGACGTCAGCGCTGCGTGCTTTACCCCTCCCCTGCTTCGCAAGGGAGAGAGCCGAAGCTGCAAGAGGGGCGGTGCATTGCTGGCGCACCGCGCCCTCCCTTTCACCGAAGGTGAAGGGGAGGGTTGGGGAGGGGTGCCTTTGTTGCTTGTTGCTGCATGCATTGCATCCACAGCCGTGTGTTCAGGCATTCCACCCTGACGTCAGCGCTACGTGCTTTACCCCTCCCCCGCCCTCCCCTGCCTCGCAAGGGAGGGAGTAGAGGCGGCTGCAGTTGCATTTTTGCTTCAGCGCGCGCCATCAAAACGATAGATGTCCATCGCCAGGAAGCCCATGTCGATGCCTGCATCGATCCGCGTGGCGCCCAGCTCGTCGGAACCGGCCGCGCCCATGGCGAAGTACAGCGGCAGCAGGTGCTCGTCGGTGGGGTGCGCCTGTTCGGCGAACGGCGCCTGCCGGCGGTAGTCGAACAGCGCCGGGATGTCGTTGTCGCCCAGCTTCTGCTCCACCCACTCGATGAACGGCCGCACGTACGGCGCTTCCTTGCCCTGCGGGTAGTTGCGCCACTCGTGCAGGTTGTGGGTGATGCTGCCGGAGCCGACCAGCAACACACCCTGCTCGCGCAGCGGCGCCAGTGCACGGCCCATTGCGAACTGGTGCGCCGGGCCCAGCATCGGCTGGATCGAAACCTGCAGCACCGGGATGTCCGCCTGCGGATACAGATAGCGCAGCGGCACCCAGGCGCCGTGGTCCAGGCCACGGTTGGGGTCGATGACGGGCTTCAGCCCGGCTGCCTGCAGCCGCTGCGCCACGTCCTGGGCCAGTTCCGGCGCGCCCGGCGCCGGGTACTGCAATTGATACAACGCGTCCGGGAAGCCGCCGAAGTCGTGGATTGTTTCCGGCGCGGCGCTGCCAGACACCAGCGGCATGCGTCCCAGCCAATGCGCCGAAGCCATCACGACGGCGCGCGGGCGCTGCATGCCGGCGGCCAGCTCTGCCAGGCGCGGCCCCACCAGGCCCGGCTCCAGCGCGGTCATTGGCGAACCATGGGAGATATAGAGCGAAGGCAGGCGACTCATGGCAGGTGTCTCCAGCAGGACAGGAACATGCTCGCCAGCTTATTGCGCGCCGCCATGGCAACAAATAACCTCGGCAACAACGTTTTATTGCGGAAGCGGAAACAATGGACACGATCGATGCCATGCGGGTGTTCGTCGCCGTGGTCGAGCGCAACGGCTTCAGTGCCGCCGCCGATGCCCTGGACATGTCCACCGCCGCCGTCACCCGGCAGATTGCCGCGCTGGAAAAACGCCTGTCCGCGCGCCTGCTCAACCGCACCACGCGCCGGGTCAGCCCAACCAGCACCGGCGCGGCCTATTACCAGCGCTGCGTCCAGTTGCTGGCCGAATTCGACGCACTGGAAGCCTCGGTCGGTGCGCAGGCGTTGCAGCCGTCCGGGCGGCTGCGCATCAACGCCCCGGTCAGCTACGGCATCACCCGCCTGGCGCCGTTGCTGCCTGGCTACAGCGCGCGTTACCCACAGGTGGAGCTGGATCTGTCCCTGTCCGACCGGCTGGTGGACATGGTGGAAGAAGGCTTCGATCTGGCCATTCGCATCACCCGTCATCCTTCTCCCTCGTTGATCGCACGGCGGCTGGCACAGGCCCGCATCACGTTGTGCGCCGCGCCGTCCTACATCGCCCGGCGTGGCGCACCGGGCACGCCGCAGGCGCTGGCCGAGCACGACTTCCTGTCCTACACCTACTCGGCCAGTGGCGACAGCTGGACGCTGCGCGGGCCCGACGGCGAGACCAGCGTCACCTTCAACCCGCGCATGCGGGCCAACAATGGCGAAGTGCTGCGCGAGGCGGCCATCGCCGGCATGGGCATCATCGCGCAGCCTGATTTCCTCATCGGCCCGGCACTGGCCAGCGGCCAGCTGGTGCCGGTGCTGCCGGAATGGGACGTGCCGCCCCTGGACATCCATGCGGTCTATGCCAGCCGCAGCCACCTGGCACCCAAGGTGCGCAGCTTCATCGACTACCTGGTGGAATGCATGGGCGAGGACGGCGAAGCCTCCGCGTGAGGGTGGCTCACTCCACGCTGTGCACCGTTGCCAGCAGCGCCAGGATATCGGCCAGCGGCATCGGCCGGCCCAGCAGGTAGCCCTGCACCTGGTCACAGCCATGCGCGGCCAGCCAGCCGTACTGCCCTTCGGTCTCCACGCCTTCGGCAATCACCATCAGGCCCATGCTGTGGCCCAGCGACAACAGCGCGCGGCAGATGGCCGCATTGCGCGGGTTGGTCTCGACATCGGCCACGAAGCTGCGGTCGATCTTCAGCGAATCCAGCGGCAGGTGCTGCAGGTAGGACATCGACGAGAAGCCGGTGCCGAAGTCATCCAGTGAAATGTGGATGCCCCGCTCATGCAGGCGTTGCATGGTCTGCAGTGCCTGTGCCGGGTTGCGCATCAGGCTGCTCTCGGTCAGCTCCAGGTGCAGCGAGCCGCGCGGCAGGCCGAATTCTTCGATGACGCGGCAGAACTCGTTGGCCAGGTCGGTATTGAAGAACTGCACCGCCGATACATTCACTGCGATGGGCAGCTGGTCCCAGCCGGCCTCCACCAGTTGCTGCTGGGCATGCGCCGCATTGCGGATCACCCAGCGGCCCAGCGCGATGATCAGGCCGGTGTCCTCGCACAGCTGGATGAAGTCGCCCGGCGGGATGAAGCTGCCATCGGCCTGCGGCCAACGCAGCAATGCCTCCAGTGCCACCGGGCTGCCGTCGGCGGCGTGGCGGATGGGCTGGAAATGCAGGTCGAACTCGTTGCGGTCAATGGCCATGTGCACGCGCCCGGCCAACTGCAGCCGCTCGGTGTAGCGCGTGGCCATCGCCGGTACAAACCGCGCCAGGGCAACGCCGGTCTCGCGCGCGGCGTGGGCCGCCTGTGCCGCGCGCCCCAGCACTTGTTCGGCCAGCTCACCATCGACCGGGTTGCTGGCCACACCGATACGCGCTTCCAGCTGGTGGAAAGTGTCACGGCCGCGGACCGGCTCGGTCACCGCCTCCAACAAAGCGTCCAGGGCCAACTGCACATCGGCCGTCGGATGGATCGCCAGCACGAAATCCTCGGCCGGCTGGTGTGCCAGCAGGCCATGCCGTGCGGCCAGCCCGCCCAGACGCACGGCCACCGAGTGCAGGGCCTCCTCGCCAGCCTCACGCCCCAGCGTGTCGGCGATCATCTGCAGGCCGCGCAGCTGCACATGCGCGATGGTGTAACCGCCACCGCCAGCGTCGAGCTTTTCGGCCAGGGCGCGCACGGTCAGCAGGCCGGTGCCTGCATGGTGGCTGGCGCGGTAGGCCAGTTCCTTCTCGTAGCGCAGCCGCTGGCTGACATCTTCGGCCAGCACGAGGCAGGCATCGTGCCCGCCGAATTCCAGCCGCGCGCCATGCGCCTGCACTTCAAAGATGCTGCCGTCCTTGCGCTTGTGCCGGTGCACCGGCAACAGCATCGGCTGGCCGCTGGCCACTGCCATCACCGTGCGGCGAATGGCTTCGCGGTCTTCGGCCGGCCGCACGTCCAGGATCGACATGGACAGGAATTCATCGCGGCTGAAGCCGTACTGGTCCACCGCCGCCTGGTTCACTTCCAGAAAACGCAGCGTGGCAAGGTCGAAGATCCAGAACGGCGCGGGGTTGCGGTCGAACACCAGGCGGAACTGGCGCTCGGCTTCCAGCGCGCGGGCTTCGATATGTACCCGTTCGCTGATGTCCACCACCGCACCGGCAAGACGCGGCGACTGGCCCGGGCTGTTGATTCTTTCGCCACGTGCGGACAACCAGCGCAAGGTTCCATCGGCCATGTACAGGCGGAACATGGCATTCAACGCGCCCTTGCCCTCGCGGGCGTGGTTCAGCATCACCTGCAGCCAGTCACGGTCTTCCTCATGAACCCGCCGCAGGAAGCCGTCCAGCGTTGACGCCCGCGTGGGCAGGTTCAACATCTGCTGGGTGAGCAGCGACCAGTCCAGGGTCAGCCCATCGCCGTGGATGGACCAGGTGCCCACCTTGCCCACTTCATGGGCCAGTGCCAGCTCGGCGGTTCCGGACTGCAATTCTTCGTTCAGGCGTTCTTCCTGCAGGGCACTGCGGCGCAGGCTGTGCAGCAGGTAGGCCAGCCCCAGCAGGTAGAGCAGGAAGATGCCGATGGCCGCGTAGAGGAACACATACCAGCGCGCCATCACTTCGTCATAGGACAACGCGGCGTACAGGGTCAGCGGATAGTCGGTGGGCACGCTGACCGCGGCGATGCGCTTCTGCCCGTCGGAGGGGCTCTCCACCACGCCACGCGGCATCACCTGCGGCGAGGGCGCCAGTATGTGCATCGGCGAAGGCAGTTGCTTGCCGATCAGCGCGGCCGGGTCACGGCTGTGTGCCAGCAGTTGTCCGTACAGGTTGCCGATGGAGGCCACCCCGTCGCGGCCGACATCCAGCCCCCTGACGACATCCTGGAACATGCCCAGCCGCACCCGTGTCAGCAGCCACTGCCCCGGCTGCATGGGCAAGGCGGTACGCACCACCCAGACGCCTTCGGGCAACTGCTCCAGCGCGCCGACATACAACTCGCCGCTGAGCAGGCGGTTCTGCGGCACCACCCAGCTGCGCAGCGTGGGATCACCCAGTCCGTGCGACAGCGGCTTTCCCTGGTCATCAACCAGCGTGATCGAGGCCAGGTCGCGGTTGCGCTCCAGCACGCCGCGGATATTGGCTTCCAGCAGTTCCACCGCCTTGTCCGGCACCCGCCGGTAGAACTCACGGCCATCGTTGGCGGTGCCCCGCAATGCCCGCTCCAGGGTGATCAGCTGCGCACGCAGCAGGCGGTCACTGCCGCTGGCCAGGGCCATGCTCTGCCGTTGCGCGGCTTCCAGCCGGCTGCTGCGGTCGTTCCACAGCATCAGCGCCAAGGCCACCGCCAACATGACCGCGACCGAGGCACCGGCGATGGAAATCACACGCAAGGGATGCCCCTGAACCCGGTTCACGGGCATTTCCAGCGCATGGCGGGGCGACAGGCAGGCATCACTAGGTTGTTCCAAGAGCGTGGGCAACAGGGAGCCAGCAAAAAAGCAACCGCATGCTCCGGCATGAGACTGCGCTGCAAGTGTCTCCCCAGACACCACCAGCAGCAAACCGCACACAGCATGCAGCACAACCACTACTGCCGTGAAGAGGAAATCCGGCTTTTTTTGCTGCACCTGCACGACGAAATCAATTGCCAAAGTCCGCATCTGCATCCTTGCGGGCACGGGATTAGACTTGGCCGGTCTTTTCACCTGGACCCCATGATGGCCCTGCAACGTTCCCTTTTGATGCTGGCAATCGGCGCTGCACTGTCACTGAGCGGCTGCAACAAGGACGCCCCCCGGGCTGCCGACGATGCCGCGCCGGCAGCAGCAGCCACCGCCGCGGCCAAGGCCCAGCTGGGCAGCTTCGGCTTTGATGCAAGCGGCATGGATCGCAGCGTCGCGGCGGGCGACAACTTCTTCGACTTCGCCAACGGGGAATGGGTCAAACGCACCGAGATCCCCGCCGACCGTTCCAGCCAGGGCAGCTTCAACGTAATCGCCGAAAAGACCCTGGCCGACACCCGCGCGATCATGGAAGAAAGCGCCAAGGCCAGCGATGGCGAAGCCCGCAAGATCGGCGACTACTACGCCGCCTTCATGGATGAGGCCGCCATCGAGGCACGCGGCACCGCACCGCTGCAGCCGCAGTTGCAGGCCATCACCGGCATCGCCGACAAGCAGGCGCTGGCCAAGGCGCTGGGCGGCACGCTGCGCGCGGACGTGGACCTGCTCAACGCCACCAATTTCTATACGCCGCACCTGTTCGGCGTATGGGTATCGGCCGACCTGCTGCAGCCCGAGCGCAACGCGCCGTATCTGGTGCAGGGCGGCCTGGGCATGCCGGACCGCGACTTCTATCTGCAGGACGGCCGCATGGCCGAGCTGCGCAAGGCCTATGAAGGCTACGTTGCCAAGCTGCTGGAACTGTCCGGCGACCGCGATGCCACTGCCAAGGCCGCACGCATCGTCGCCCTGGAAACGAAGATCGCCCGTGCCCATGCCACCCAGGAAGAAACCAACAACGTCGAAAAAGGCGCCAATGCCTGGAAGCAGGCTGACCTGAGCAGCAAGGCGCCGGGGTTGGACTGGGCCGCGTTCCTGGACGGTGCGGGCCTGTCGGCACAGCAGGACTTCATCGTGTGGCAGCCCGGGGCCGTCGCCGGCCTGTCCCGGCTGGTCGCCAGCGAACCGCTGGAAACCTGGAAGGACTACCTGGCGTTCCACGCAGTGGATGAAGCCGCGCCCTACCTTCCCAAGGCGTTCGCCGATGCACACTTCGCCTTCCATGGCACGGCCCTGAGCGGCACCCCGCAGCAGAGCGAACGCTGGAAGCGCAGCGTGGCCGCTACCAACGACGCCATCGGCGAAGCGGTGGGCAAGATCTACGTCGAGCGCCACTTCGACCCGGCCACCAAGGCACGCGCCGACGAAATGGCCAGGAACATCATTGCCGCCTTCGCCAAACGCATCGACGCACTGGAGTGGATGTCGCCGGAAACCAAGGCACACGCCAAGGCCAAGGTTGCCGGGCTCAAGGTCGGCATGGGCTACCCGGCCAAGTGGCGCGACTACAGCGCCCTGGAAGTGAAGCGCGACGATGCACTGGGCAATGCGCAGCGTGCCTCGCTGTTCGAGTACCAGCGCAACCTGGCCAAACTCGGCCAGCCGGTCGATCACGACGAGTGGGCGATGCTGCCGCAGACCATCAATGCAATGAACGTGCCGCTGGAAAACCGCCTGGTGTTCCCGGCCGCCATCCTGCAGCCGCCGTTCTTCGACGGTGCCGCCGATGATGCGATCAACTACGGCGCGATCGGCGCGGTGATCGGCCATGAAATCAGCCACGGCTTCGACAATGCCGGCGCACTGTTCGATGAAACCGGCAAGCTGCACAACTGGTGGACGGCCAATGATCTGAAACAGTTCAACGCCGCCGGCGATGCACTGGCTGCGCAGTTCAGCAGTTACGAACCCTTCCCCGGCGTGCACGTCAACGGCCGCCTGACCCTGGGCGAGAACATCGCCGATGTCGCCGGCCTGGCCACCGCCTACGACGCCTACCGCCTGTCGCTGCAGGGCAAACAGGAGCAGACCCTGGAAGGCTTCACGCCAGACCAGCGTTTCTTCCTCGGCTTTGCCCAGGCTTGGCGCAGCAAGGCACGCGAGCAGTCGCTGCGCAACTCACTGCTGACCAACGTGCACGCACCGGGTCAGTTCCGCACCTTGACCGTGCGCAACCTGGATGCGTGGTATCCGGCATTCGAGGTCAAGGACGGCCAGGCGCTGTATCTGGCACCGGACAAGCGGGTCAAGGTCTGGTGATTGGCGTTGTGAGTGCTTGATGGAAAACGGGCGCTTCGGCGCCCGTTTTTCTGTTGGTGTGTTTGTGAAAGGCTTTACCCCTCCCCAACCCTCCCCTTGCCTTTGGCAAAGGGAGGGAGCGGTCTTGCGTGGTCTGTCAGCGTGCGACGAAAGCCGCATCTGCCCCCTCCCTTTCGCATGGCGAAGGGGAGGGTTGGGGAGGGGTGAGCTTTTGCTCCGCGCCCCCTCTCACCCCAACAACAAACCCATCAAACCCTCACGCCGGCCACTGCATCAAAACCGCCGGATCTTCGCCCACCCGCTTGCACGCACGGGTGGAAATGCCATCGTTCAATGCAATGCGGAACAACGGCGCCACGCTGCGCAACATGCGTGCGGACACCACCGACTGCAGGTGCTGGCCACGGCTGCGGCCGATCAACTGCTCGGCCCATTGCGGCAGCAACGCGGCACCGGCGGCCAGGAACACTTCCCGCGACATGCCCGGCAACGGCACCGGCAGGCGCACGGCGCTGAGCACCTCCAGCACTTCGCGTGAACGCTCGTCCATGCGCAGCTGTGGCTGCTGCGCGGCAAAGTAGTCATGCACCTGCGACTGGCTGGCCGGCACGTCGGTGGCGCCGAGTGCTTCGGCAACGCGCCGGTATTCGTCATAATAACGGTCGGCCATGGCGTCGGACACGCCGCGGCAATAGCGCCGGCAACCTTCCAGGAAGCCATATGCCTCGGTGACGTGCACCCAGGTCAGCAGCTGCGGATCATCGGCCGCATACGCGCTGCCATCGGGCAAATGCCCCACCACCCGCGCATGAATGCGCTTGACGTGCGCAATCAGCTTTTCCACTTCGGCCCGCGGCGCGTAGCTGGTCGCGGCCACGAAGCTGGTGGTACGACGCAAGCGCCCGACCAGGTCTTCACGGAAATTGGAGTGGTCATACACGCCGGCCAGCGCGCGCGGATGCAGCAGCTGCAACATCAGGGCACACAGGCCACCGGCCAACATGCCGGGGAACTCGGAATGAATGCGCCAGGTGACGCTGTCCGGGCCGAACCAGCCCGGATCGCCGCGCGGTGCGTCATAGTCCACACCGCTCTGGTTGCGGGGGAAGGCATCAAGGACCCAGCGCCGGATCTGGGCGGTGGCGGCATCGGAAACACGACGGGATAAGGACGACATGGGCGCTATCGTACCGATGTGCGTGCGCAACTGGCTCCCTGCCCTTGCCCACACTGTCGCCCTGATGGCCCGGCAAACACCCCGCTGCGGCATTCACCCCCGCATGTGCGGCCGCAGCACGATTCCCGGCGCGCATTCTTTGAATCGGCCATCTGCGTGATGTTGCAACGCAGAATTTCCGCCGCCCTCACGCATTTATCCAACCGCGACAGCGCGGTGCCTTCGCACAACCCCCATTGCCAAGCGCGCTGAAAGTGCTAGAACTAAAGCCGCCTGACCGCTTCATGCTTCGCCGTCGCTCGTTCCAGCCAGGATCTGCAAGGAGCTCACCATGATTGCGTTGTTCAAAGGTTTGGGATTGTTGCTGCAGGACAATGAACTTTACCGCCAGCCCTTCCAGAAGCAGGTTGACCACTGGAAGAACCTGAGCGACCAGCAGATACGCGACGAAGTCGCGGTGCTGGCCCAGGCCAAGTGCCAATGGCTGATGGCCTCGATCGTGCTCTGGCAGGCATCCTCGCTGCTGATCCTCGGGCTGATCACCAACTACCTGTGGCGCGATGATTTCCATATCACCTTCACCCGCGTGGTGATCGTGCTGGGCTCGTGGGTGTCGATCCTGTTCGTGATCTGGTTCATGGCCAACATGTTCGACCACACCGCCGGCTTCGAGCGCTGGATGAAGGCCTTCAACAGCCGCGCGCGCATCAGCTCCGATGCCGACAGCGTGGACGACGTGGCCCAGGCGCTGGAGATGGCCGAGCACTACCCGGAAGTGCTGGATTACAAGCAGGCCGTCACCGCCAACCGCGAGCTGCGCCACGAGGACATCCGCATCATGCGTGAGCTGGGCCGCATGCGGCAGCACTCCGAGCTGGTGGGCAGGCTCAACCACATTGGTGACGACGGCTTGAGGTTGCAGCCGGCGTTCTGATTTGAAGCAGCCCTCATCCGCCCTTCGGGCACCTTCCCCCAAGAAGGGGGCTGCAGTCCCGCACGCGGGAGAAGGGAGAGAGCACAGCAAAGGCTGGACCCCATCGCCGCGCTTGTCGCGGCGATGTCATCTGCGGATCTGCACCTGTTGGCCAAAGCCTTCCGGCAGGCCCGTCAGCTGGCGGCTGCGGCCGACAAACACCACGAAATCCATCAACGGTTCGCGGCTGCAGACCTGCGTACCCTGCCGGGCATCGCACTGCTCGCGGTAGAGCTGATACACGCAGCTGCCGCTTTCGCTCTGCAGGCACTGGAACTTGGCCACACCCGGGCGCACCGTGGTGCGGCTCAACAGCGTGTGCTCACCGCTGATGCGCGTCACCGATGTCTGCCCGGGGGGTTCGTTGATCCCCAGCATCGACAGCAGGCCGCCCAGCAACATGGTCAGGTAATGCATGGCACATCTCCTGGAAAAACGGTGGCGGCATCACATGCCGCGGAACAGGCTCATGAACGGTTGGCTGACCACCAGCGTCTCGCTGCGATGCTTCAAGCGCAGGATGCCGCGGCCGGTTTCCTCGCGGCTCACCGACACCACCGCCTTCATGTTGACGATGGTGGAACGGTGCACCTGGCGGAAGCAGTTCGGGTCCAATGCCGCCGCCAGTTCGCGCAGCGAGCTGCGCAGCAGCAGTTCTTCCTCGGCGGTGACCACCGAGGTGTATTTGCTGTCGGCGCGGAAATACAACACGTCCTCCAGCATCACCAGGCGCGTTTCGCGGCCGTTGCTAGCGGTGATCCAGGCCAGCGGCGGTGCGGTCTGCGGCGTGGCCGGCTGCTGTACAAGCTGCTTCAACAAGCGGTCGAGCATGCCCGGATCCGGCACGCCGGCCTGGCGCCGCGCCAGCACGCGTTGCCGCGTTGCCAGCAGGCGTTCGTCGGTGACCGGCTTGAGCAGATAATCCACCGCGCCCTGCTCGAACGCGGCAATGGCGTACTGGTCGTAGGCAGTGACAAACACCACCTGGGTCTTCGGGCTCACGCTCTGCAGTGCACGCGCCACATCAATGCCGGTGATGCCAGGCATGCGGATGTCGAGGAAAGCCAGATCCGGCTGCAGGCTTTCCAGCGCTTCCAGTGCGGCGGCGCCATCCTCGCATTCGGCCACCACCTGCAGCTCCGGCCACAGGCGCTGCAGCTGTTTGAGCAATGCCTCGCGCAGCAGTGCTTCGTCTTCGGCAATGAGCGCCTCAAGGAACATGCGGGTACTCCGGCACCGGCGGAATCACCACCGCCGCAGAAGCGGCAGCCGGCGGCGCAGGTGGCACATACGGCAGGCTGATGGTTGCCGCTACGCCGCTGGGAAAATTGGAAACCATGGCCAGCGAGGCCTGCTCACCGCAGGTCAGGCGCAGGCGTTCACGCAGGTTCTTCAGGCCGATGCCAGTACCGCTGCTGTGGCTGTTGATGCCCTGCCCGTCGTCGGCCACGGTCACGGTCAGCTGGCCGCCCAGCTCCCGCGCCAGTATCCACACGGTGCCACCACCGGACTTGGGTTCCAGCCCGTGCTTGATGGCATTTTCCACCAGGGTCTGCAGCGACATCGACGGCAACGCGACGTGATGCAGTGCATCGGGAACATCGATCTGCAGCGCCAGGCGCGCGCCCATGCGGATGCGCAGTATTTCCAGATAGGCCTGCACCCGTTCCAGTTCCTGGCCGAGCGTGGAAACCGACTGGTCGATGCCCGGCAGTGAGCTGCGCAGGTAGTGGATCAAGTGGCCCAGCATTTGCTCGGCGCGCTCGGGGTCGGCGCGGGTCAGCACCTGTGCGTTGGCCAGCGTGTTGTAGAGGAAGTGCGGTTCCACCTGCGCATGCAGCAGGTTGAGCCGGGCCACGGTGAGTTCCTTCTCCGCCTCGGTGCGGGCGGCCTGCTCGCGCTCGGCGCGGCGCTGTTCGGCCACCTTGCCACTCAGCGCGTGCGTCACCGCCTCGGCGTTCTCGAAGTTGCTGCCTTCATCGAGCAGCAGCAGATCCACCCAGGCACCGGCATCGGGCTCGAACAACAAGGTCACGCTGCAGGTATCCGTGCCCGGGGTGACGCGTGCGGTGATCTGGTTGCGCTTGATCGCCAGCCGCGCCAGCGGGTTCCAGCGCGACGGCGGGCGGTCGCCATAGGGATCGGCACGGCGTTGCAGGGCGCGCAGTTGCAGGGTGCCCACCGAACGCTCGAAGCCTTCCAGCCGGGGCATCTGGCCGATGACCTGCTCCAGCAGGCCGAATGCGGTGGTCGCATCCAGCGGCAACTCCACCTGGCGACGGTGACGGTTGCCCAGGGTCTGGGCATCCAGGCGGTCGGCGATCAGCCCGACACGGCGCACATGGCCGACGATGGCGCTGAGGGTGAAGACCATCAAGGTCATTGCCAGCAGGCCGAAGATCCAGCCCGGCGGCTCGTCCAGACCGCTGAACAGACCACTCCACAGAAAGCCGCAGACAACCAGCGTCAGCGCCCAGACGGCGAGGATACGGAAGCCAAGGAAGAGGCTGGCAAGCATGGTGGGGCCCGAAGCGTGGGAACTGGCGTCGAGGATAAGTGGCCGCTGCCACGGCACAAGGGCCATGCGACGAAACCGGGAAATCGGCGACCGGACCGGGCCGGCCGCCGACCAGAACCCCTCAGCCCGGGGAGCCGGCCGCCCCGCAGCGCAGCTCACGCCCCGCCCGCGCCATCACCTGCGGAATGTCGCGGGTGGTGAGCGTGCGTGGTGCGTTTGTTCGCCGACCACTCATTGCCGGCGCGACTGCCAGGCAGAAGGCAGCTCCCACTGCACCAGTGCGTTGACACAACGCCCCCACAGGCGCTCGCCATCGGGACTCCACTGCAACTGGCGCAGCTCCGAGCAACTGCTGCGGTCCGCCTGCAGGGTCAACGAGCGGCCGCTGTCCAGGTTCCACAACACGGCCGCCACACCGCGGCCGGCGCTGCCCAGCGCGAGCAGGCGGCCGTCCGGTGAGCCGGCGGCGACCTTGAGTGAATCCAATCCGGGCAGGGTCAATGAATGGCGTACCTTGCCGCTGTCCACGTCGACCACATGCATGCCGGGGTTGCGCTGCTCACCGTCCATCAACACGAAGCCGACGGCGATCCAGCGCCCCTTGATCGAACCAAACGGTTCCGGCGTCCATTGCGTCATGCCAATGTCTTCCTGCGTATCCACGCCACCAAAGCGACGCGGCAGCGGCACCACCCGCAGCACCCGGCCACTGTCGCCATCCAGCTCGGCGAGGCCGAACACATCCTCAATCCAGGTGTTGGCCAACGGGCCGTCCCACTGCACCGGCTTGACCTGCAGGTTGCCGGGGAGGTTCCCGCGCATCACGTGCTGGCGTGGCGAAGCCCAGCGCAGTGTGTAGTTCCAGGGGGCTCCGGCATTGTCGGACGGTCGGTCCGGTGCCCATACCTTGAAGGTTTCGCGCAGGCCCGTGTAGTCACGCCGGTACGCCAGCGGAATGCCGTTGCCATCGTGGATGTAACGGACGTAGCTGTCGCCGAGCACGCCCTTCTGGTCAAACGCCAACCGATGCCAGACCAGCGAGGACTGGGCGGTGTCGTAGCGTGCCACCTGCCCATCCACCCGCAGATACGCCACCTGCGCGGGGATATCGGCCGACAGCTGCCAGCGGCCCACACTCTGCTGTGGCGAGGTCCACAGGGTGCGCGGTGCGTCGCCATCGGCAGGCGACCAGTGCATCAAGGTAAAGGGGTAGTTCTGCACCAGCAGGGCGCTGCCATCGGCCAGCACCTGCATGCCATCGGCTTCGAAGGTCTTGCGTGCCAGCACCTGCTCGATGCGCAGCACGGGGTTGGCCTTGACGCCCGCTGCGCCGGCATCCGGCGCCTGTAGCTGCGGCTCGATGATGGATGCCACCGGCGCCGGTGGCGCAATCCACTCCGATGCGTCCGCGCCCATCCGCAGCCCCGCGCCCGGCAGCGCGCTCAATGCTTCAAACACCGGGTTGAACACCGGCTGCGGCACGCTGTTGCGCTGGATCCGCTTCTGCGGGCCGCTGCTCAAAATGTTGCTGTTGGCCAGCGCACGCAACTGCCCGACGATGCCGCCATCGGGATTGGGCCAGTCGTCCGTGCGCCACAGGGTGACAGCGGTGGCGGGTTTGCCCATCACCGCATCCAGCTGGGTCACCCGGACATGCACCGTACCCTTGCTGCGCCCCATTGCGCCGTGGCGCTGCTCGCTGCTGCCGGTCCAGTAGCTGAAGGCACCCTGCAACGCAGGCATGCGTTCCCCGCGCCCTTCGAAACGGAAATTCCGCTCAAGCCGGGCCATGCGCACGGGAATCTCCGATTCAAGCAACGCCCCTTCGCTGACGTACTGCTGCAATTGCGGCAACTCGTAGTCACGCAGGTACTCGCGCACCAGTTCGGGCCGGCGCGCCATCAGTACATCGCCCCAGCCCTGGCCAATACGCGCCACCTGGTTGCTGTCGAGCTCCCCGACCAGCGTGCCCATCGGTTTCAGTGCCGACTGCACCACCGGCAACACCTGCGCGAACGGCAGGTCCACGACCATCTGCACCCGTGGCAGGCGCTTGCCGTCCTTGCCCAGCTCGGGTGTGCGCAGCGCGGCGGGAAGGCCGTCCTCGGCCAGATCCGGGGGCGTTGGCAGGATCTGCCAGTTCGGCGGCAAGGTCGCCGCATCGGCCCCCAGCGGGGCAGCGACCCCCGCCAACCACAACATCACGCCCCACACACCTTTGTTCGACATCCCTGCTCCTTGGCTGCTGCACGCGCCGATGGTAGGTGAGTGAGGTTGAAGAGGGCGCGAATCAATGGCAAGGCAAGCGGAAAGCTGCCTTCACCCTGCGTGCGGAAGATGCGTCTTGAACAATACGCAGCGCGACAAGGCTGTGAGCCCCCTCCCTTTGCCGAAGGCAAGGGGAGGGTTGGGGAGGGGTGGCTTTGAGCGGGCTTGCTGGTGTTTCTTCCTGGCTTGCGTAGATGACTGGGGCACCCCTGCCCTCACCCCAAGCCCCGCTCCGCGCCCCGGCCCTTGCGCAAGGTCGTTCAAGGAGCAGCGAACCCGTGGTTCGCAAGCTGCTCCTTTCACCCCGCGTGCGGGAGAGGGGCCTTGAGCACTTACTTGCGTTCGCCAGCACTCGCATCACGTACCGCGCGGAACGCCTCTTCCTGGCTCCAGTTCGGCCAGCTGCGTGAATTGGCCAGCTGTTCGCCCAGGGTGTAAACCACTTCCAGGTCACGCACAGCGCCAGCAAAGGTCCAGTCGGCCTGCCATTCGTCGCCCTGCTGGTGGTAACGCTTGGCGGTGTAGTCGTCGGAGGCCTTCTTGCCGGCTGCAACGCCGCCGTCAATCCAGTCCTGCCCGGCTGCGTACGACAGTGCCGGCACGCCGCGCTTGGCAAAGGGGAAGTGATCGGAGCGGAAGAACAAACCGGCTTCCGGCTTCGGGTCCGGCGTGTAGCGGATGTCCCAACCCTTGGCGACGTCCTTCAGCTGGTCCAGCAGCTCCATCTTCGCCGAGCCGTAGATGCCGAAGTCACGCGACGGGCTGTACGGCGCCATGCCGTCCATGTTGATCACCGCCACCGTTTTGGACAGCGGATACAACGGGTGGCTGGCGTAGTACTCCGAGCCAAGCAGGCCCTTTTCCTCGGCCGTGACCGCCAGGAACAGCACCGAACGCTGCGGTTGCGGCTGCTTGGCAAAACCACGCGCAAGTTCGACCAGTGCGGCGGTGCCGCTGGCGTTGTCCATGGCACCGTTGAAGATGCGGTCGCCACGTGCGTCCGGCTCGCCAACACCGATATGGTCCCAATGCGCGCTGTAGATGATGGTTTCGTCGGCATGGCTGCTGCCTTCCAGACGCGCGGCCACGTTGTGCGAGGTGATGACTTCGTTCTTGACCTGGTAGTTGGCCGAGAAGGTTTCGCCCCGCAGTTCCACCGGCTGGAAATCACGCGACTGTGCCTGCTTCTTCAGCGCCTCGAAATCCAGGCCGGCGCGCTTGAACATGGCCACTGCCAGATCGCGCTGCAGCCAGCCTTCCAGCGCCGGATGCGCCTCAGCCGGGTTGTCGCGCACCACGTCGAACATGGTGTTGGTGTTGGAACCGGCCACCGTTGCCCAGCCATAGGATGCCGGTTCTGTTTCGTGGACGATCAGCACGCCGGCCGCGCCCTGGCGCGCGCCTTCTTCGTACTTGTAGGTCCAGCGGCCGTAGTAGGTCATGCCCTTGCCGTCAAAGTCGCCGGCACCGCTCTCGAAATCCGGGTCGTTGATCAGCACCACGGCGATCTTGCCCTTCAGGTCCACGCCCTTGAAATCGTCCCAGTTGCGCTCGGCGGCCTTGACGCCATAGCCGACGAACACCAGCGGCGCGTTGCTGATGGCCACCTGGCTGTCGCCGTTCATCGCCGCACGCACGGCAACTTCCTGGCCCTGGGTCAGCGTCTGCGGCGTGCCCTGGCTGGTCAGCACAAGCTGCGGCTTGCCGACGATATCGCCCTTGAGCAGCGGTACCGCCT
The DNA here is from genome assembly GCF_056759635.1 of Stenotrophomonas sp. STEN056. Taxonomy (NCBI): domain Bacteria; kingdom Pseudomonadati; phylum Pseudomonadota; class Gammaproteobacteria; order Lysobacterales; family Lysobacteraceae; genus Stenotrophomonas; species Stenotrophomonas sp. STEN056. Next base: position 21,181 of record NZ_JBRRDL010000036.1, on the reverse strand, counting down.
GCGTCCACAGACGCTTGCCGTCCTTCAGGTCACCGCCCGGCTGCAGACCGGCATCAGCAAACTGCTGGCTCAGGTAGGCAATGGTTTTTTCCTCGCCGGCCGAGGCCGGTGAGCGGCCTTCGTAGGCGTCGGAGGACAGCTCCTTCACATCGGCGGAAATCCGCGCGCCGTCAAATTTGGGCGGTGCGGCCATCAAGGCGGTGGACACCGACATCGCCAACAGGCTGATTACTACTCGCTTCACACTGATTCTCCACTGGTCAGGCAACCGTTGGAGTGTAGCCAGCAGCACGGCTCAGCGGGCAGTGTCGGAATACATGGGCACGGACAAGAAAGAACCGGCCCTCTCACGAAGGCCGGCTCAGGGTTGAACGACTACAGCGGAGCTGGCTTACCAGTCGTAGGACACGTTCATCATGACGTAGCGCGGAGTCGCAAAGCGCAGGGGCATGTTGTAAGTGTTGCTGACGGTGGCCACAGACGTCTCGGTTTCGCCGTCGATGGCAGTCGGCTTGCGCTCGTTGAACAGGTTCATCACGTTCAGCGAAACCGCCAGCTTGTCCTCGGCGAACGATGGACGGTACGTCACCCCCAGATCGACACGCTTGGTCCACGGCGCGAACTTCTTGCCCGGAGGCGAGGCTTCGCCGAAGCAGGTGTGGTAATACGAGCCGTCGTAGCCCACCGGATCGGTCTCGTTCTGCGCCGGATCGCCACCCTGGTCATTGAAGTAGCCCCAGCAGGTGATCGGCATGCCCGACTGGATGCGCACGCTGCCGCTGACCAGCCATTCCGGCGTCAACGCGTAGCTGCCACGCATCTTGATCTGGTGGCGCCGGTCATTCGGCAGATAACCCATCGAGTAGTACATGAACGCCGGACCGTCCCAGTTGACGCTGGTGGAAACACCGTTGTCATGCGACGCCGAACCCTGACCGGAATCGGAGTTGGCCGGGCCTTCCATGTTGCCTTGGCTCTTGCTGTAGGTGTAATCCACCCGCGCTTCCCACTTGCCGTCGAACGGGTGTTCCAGGAACAGGTCCACCGCCTTGTAGGTGCGCTTCATCGGAACCGTCCAACCCCAATCGTCCGGGGTCATGCGGAACTGGGTGTAGCCGTTTCCGTCCTTGTTGGCGAACTTGAAGGTATTGCTGTCGCCCACGTTGACGATGAAGCAGCCACCGTCGATGCCAGTGGAACCCGGGATGGCCACGGTTGACGGGTCAATGCCCATCTTGGTCAGCTTGGCTTCCATTGCCGGGGCATCGCAGGTGTCATCCATCGCGGCCTTCAGATCGCGGTACGTCAACTTGGCGCCGTAGTTCCAGTGCTCATTCAACTGAGCCTGAAAACCGAGGATGAATTCGTCCTGATAGGACGACTTCAAGTCGGTCGGTGCGAAGCTGCCGGCGTCCTTGGGCTGGCCGGTTTCATGGTTGGACGAAACCGGGCCCGCGGGCCCGGTGCCGGCCAGGTTCAGGATCGGCGTCAACCCGGTCGGAACACCGTTGGCGTCGATTCCCGAATAGGTGAAGTACTCACTGGTGAAGATCGACGAGGACGCGCCGCGCACTGCCACAGCCTGCGGCAGTGCCAGGTAATAACGACCCGCATTACCGAAGATCTTGAACGAGGAATCCCCCTTTACGTCCCAGCTGAAGCCCAGGCGCGGTGCCCACTGATCACCTGTGTCCACATAAGCGGCGCCCGTGTTGTTCTTGTTGGTGAACTGGTCGTTGCGGATGCCGAGCGACAGCAACAGGTTGTCGGTGACCTGCCACTTGTCTTCCAGGTACCAGCCCTTCTGCTCAAGCGACATGCTGGTGGAGTTGCTGTAGATGTACTTGCGCACGTAGTACTGGGAACCCGGCGCGCCCACATCCAGCGTACGGTTGATCGGGTTGTTCGGCGCATTGGTGCTGTGATAAATCCAGCGATCCACCAACTGGTCAACACCCTCGTTCTTGGCCTCGAACTTCTGGTTGTCGATACCTGCGGTGAGGGTGTGGTCGCCCAGAACATATTCCAGCTCAAGGCGCAGTCCGTCACCGTAATCGCTGGCCCCCGGCGTGCCGTTGCTGGCAACCTGGGGATTGGTGATACCACTGTTCGGCGTACCCGCCGGCCAGTAGGCCTTGTTCTGCAGATTCGCACTGGAAACACGCGCAAAACCCGTCAGCGTCGGGATGCTGCTGTAGCGAAGGCGCGAGTGACCGTACATCGCGTTCACCGTCAGGTTCTCGGTGAGATAGCCGGTGTACTTGAGGATCGAGAACTCATCGTTCTCCCGGACCTCATTGGGCACCGCGCCGTTGCGCTCACCAACAGTGTTCTCTTCGAAATCATAGTCAGAGTAGCTACCGCTGTAGCGGTAGCGCTGCGCCATATAGGTCATCTCCAACAGATGGTTGTCGGTGATATTCCAGTTCAACTTGGCGTAGAGCTTGGGATTTTTGGTGGTGTCATTCAGGACCTGCGGCGCGCCTACCGCCGTCGGGAACGTATCGGCCTCGCTCTTTTCCTGCTCGGCCGAAATGAAGCCGAACAGGCGATCCTTGATCAGCGGACCGCTGACATAGGCACTGTAGGTCTGACTCCAGCTCTTGTTGCGATCACCACGGCTGAAAAGCTGGCCCGGGACCGAATCATCCTCGTAGGCATAACCCGGCGGCAGCGTCGCGTTCGGGTAGTAGCGGTTCGGCGCCCCCTCGCGCAGCCCCTTCGGCGTCCAGGTGACTTGCGCGCCGAAATGGAACTCGTTACTGCCGCTCTTGCCGATCTGGTTGATCACGCCACCATCGGAGCGGCCGTACCTGGCGCTGTAACCACCCGTATAGGTCTCCTGCTGTTCGATCGAGCCATAAGGCAGCGTGTAGCCACCCACGTTGGTCATCGGGTTGCCGGTGAAGAAGCCGTTGATGTAGTAAGCGTTCTCGGCCACGCTGGCGCCGCCAAGCGACACCGCATTGCCAAACCACACGCTGTTGCCCGCCACCGCGCCCGGCGCCAGCATGGCAATCGCCTCGGCGGAACGGGTCAGCGGCAGGCGCTGCAGATCCTGCGCAGTGATTACGGTGCTCGTAGACACGGTGCGCACGTCAATGGCATTGGCTGCGGTAGCTGTGACACTCACGGTGTCCAAGGTAGTCGCATTTCCGCCACCGAAAGACACATTGATGGTATTGCCAACCGTCACCACGACGTCACGCTTGCTGCCGCCGACAGTCACCGTGTAGCTACCCACCGGCAGGTTGCTGGCGTTGTAGCGCCCATTCGCATCTGCGGTGATGGTGCGGTTCAAGCCGCTGTTGTTGACGATGGTCACGCTGGAGCCCGCCGGCACCGTGCCGGCGATGTTGCCCGTCGTGTTCTGCGCATGAACGCCGCCTGCAACGCACAGGCCCAACGCGACCGTCAATGCGCTGCGTTTGAGTCCTCTGGAAACGTAATGTGAAGCCATCTGTTACTCCTCTCTCTGAGCCAAAATGACCAAAACAACGGAATAGACTTCAAGGATTTCGCCCAACCTGAACGGAAGGACAACGGAAATATAAATCGCTGAACAACTCGTTAACAATAAATTTAAGTGGAATTCAGCAATTTAAATTTCCGTTCATCTAATTAACAAATAACTGGATGGGGTGAGGCGGGGCTGATCCAAGCCCCTCCTGTTCATGAAATCAAATAGTTACGTCTGATCCCCTTTGCCAGAACGTGCAGGCATGCCAAAGGGCCAAGCAGGCCTCAACGCCTGCCCAGCACCCGGTTGTTCCCACCGTTTTTTGGTTACACCGAGGCTGCACGCGCGCGAAGCACCGCGCGCTCCCGGGCATTGCCACTGAGTTCGGCGGCCTGTTCAAAGGCCGCCCGCGCTTCGTCATGGCGGCCGAGGCGGGCCAACAGGTCGCCGCGCACCGCCGCCAGGGGCGCATAGCCCTGCAGGCGCTCATCGTTCTGCAGCGCCTCAACCAGCGGCCACGCCACGCTGGCACCCTGCGCCTGGGCCACGGCCATGGCGCGGTTGAGTTCAATCACCGGCGAGGGCATCACTTCGCCCAGGCGTGCGTACAGCGTGGCAATGCGCTGCCAGTCGGTGTGCTCGGCACGCCGCGCACGCGCATGGCAATCGGCAATGGCCGCCTGCAATACATACGGATCATCGCCGCCGTGCAGCTCCAATGCTTTTTCCAACGCGGCCTGGCCGCGTCCAATCTGCAGCCAATCCCAGCGGCTGCGGTCCTGCTCCAGCAGCAGCACGGCTGCGCCGTCAGCACCGACACGCGCGCGCAACCGCGAGGCCTGCAGTTCCATCAAGGCAAGCAGGCCCAGCACCGGAACCGCATTGGGCATCAACCCCGCCAGCACGCGCGCCAGCCGCAGCGCTTCTTCGCACAACGCCGGCCGCGTCCAGTCATCACCGGCACTGGCTGCATAGCCTTCGTTGAAAACGAGATAGACCACCTCCAGCACCGACTGCAGGCGCTGCGCCAACTCGTTGCGACGCGGCACCTCAAACGGCACCTGCCGCTCGGCAAGCAGGCGCTTGGCGCGCACGATGCGCTGGGCAACGGTGGGCTCCGGTTGCAGATACGCACGCGCGATTTCATGCGTGGTCAGGCCGCACAACAGGCGCAGGGTCAGTGCGACACGTGCTTCGGCCGGCAACAGCGGATGGCAGGCAACGAACACCAGCCGCAGCAGGTCGTCGCCGATGTCATCCATGTGATCGTGCGCATCCGCACCCATGACGTGATCCTGCAGTTCGTCCAGCACCTGCGCCTGCCGCTGCGCGTGCAGACGCAGGTGCCGCAGGCGGTCGATGGCACGCCGCTGCGCGGTAGCCATCAGCCATGCGGCTGGATTGTCGGGAATGCCCTGTTGCGGCCAGTGTTCGAGCGCGGCGACCAGGGCGTCCTGGGCCAGCTCCTCGGCGCTGTCCAGGTCGCCCAGCATGCGGGCCAGGCGCGCGACCAGGCGTGGCGACTCCATTCGCCACAACGTGTCGAGCTGTTGCTGGAGATCTGCATGTTTCATCAGGCAGTGATCACATCACTGCCCCGGCATGCGCGCAAGCAACAGCGCCCAGCACCCTCTGCCCGTATTCACAGATCGATGAAGGTCTTGAAGCCGCCCCAGAACATGCGCTTGCCGTCGAACGGCATGGTCTTGGCATCCATGCACGCCAGGCGTGGATCAGCCATTGCCTTGGCATTGACGCGGTCGCGATGCGCACGCGAGCGGTAGACCACATAGGCAAAGACCACCACTTCGCCTTCCTTCAACTTGACCGCCTGCGGGAACGAGGTGTGTTTGCCCGGCTTGACGTCATCAGCCCCCGCTTCCAGGTAAGCCAGCGCACCATGTTCCTTCCACACCGCGCCGGCCTTGCGCGCCAGGCGGCGATACTCAGGCAAGCGCTCCTGCGGCACCGGCAATACGAATCCATCGACGTAACTCATACGTGTCTCCTTCGTAGCGTTGTCTGCACGTTGACCGCCCCACGGCGAGGCGGTCACGCAGTGATTCAACCCGGCTCGCCATCCATGTGGGCGATCTCCCACAGGTGGCCGTCCAGATCCTGGAAGCCGCGCTGGTACATGAAGCCGTAGTCGCGTGCCGGCTGCGGCTCACTGGCGCCGGCCGCCAGGGCCTTGTCCACCAGTTTGTCGACCGCCGCCCGGCTGTCGGCCGACAGGCAGGTGATGACCTCGGTCTGCCTGCGCGCATCGCTGAGCGGTTTGTTGGTGAAGGTCTGGAAGAACGGCTCCACCAGCAGCATCACGAAAATGCTGTCGCTGATGACCATGCAGGCGGCGTTCTCGTCACTGAACTGCGGGTTGAAGCTGTAACCCAGTGCAGCGAAGAAAGCCCTTGAAGCGTCCAGGTCACGCACCGGCAGGTTGACGAAGATCATCTGTGGCGTGGTCGTCATCAGCCACCCTCCATCGGCTTCATGCAATTGACCATCCACGGCTTGCCGTAACGGTCCACCAGCATGCCCCAGCGCTTGGCCCAGAACGTCTCGGCCAGCGGCATCTGCACCTGCCCACCTTCGGCCAGTGCGGCAAACACGCGCTCGGCCTCTTCGATGCTGTCCACATCGACATTGATGGTGGTGGCGGTCTGCCCATCGGCTGGTGAGCCATCGGCGGCCATCAGGATCGCGCCACCGACCTCGACCAGGCTGTGCGCCACCTGGTCCGGCGTGGGGTTGAAGCCAGCGCAGCCCTCGCCATCCATTTCGGGGCTGGACGGCATGTCGCCATATTTCATTTCCGAGACCACCTTGCCACCCAGCGCCTTGGCGTAGAACGCCATGGCTTCATGGGTATTGCCGTTGAAACCCAGGAACGGAATCAGTTTCATGGTCGTGCTCCTCGCGGTATGAATGGGATCAGTTGTTCTGGCCGATGCGGTCACGCAGACGTTGCTCCTGCGCACGCAATTCCGGAGTGAAGGCCTCACCGAAATCCGCGTCTTCGAAGATCGGGCGGATCTCCACCTCCACCGGCTCGCTGCCTTCGGCGTTGAACGGGGCGCGCTTGAGCCACTCCACGGCCTCGGCCATCGAGTGCACCTGCCATAGCCAGAACCCGGCCACCAGTTCGCGGGTCTCGGCGAACGGGCCGTCAATCACGCTGCGCCCGGTCGCCCCGTCAAAGCGCACGCGCACGCCCTTGGCGCTGGGATGCAGGCCCTCGTCGGCCAGCATGATTCCGGCATTCACCAGTTGCTCGTTGAACGCGCCCATCGCCGCCAGCTCCGCTTCGCTGGGCATCACCCCGGCCTCGGTATCGGCGTTGGCTTTCACCAGGACAATCACTTTCATCGCCATGTCTCCGTCGCCGGCCCATTGCCGGCTCACATCCGATACGACGATCCAGCGCAGGGATTCTCGACAGCGCCGCACAGGATTTTTCTGAACGCATTAATGCGGCAATGCAGCGAGACACATGCGGCAAGATGGCCGCCTTCCCGACGCCAGGCACGCACGATGAAATTCCTGTTGCTGATCTACATCGAACCGACCCTGCTGGAAGCCCTGCCGGCAACCGACTACGACGCGCTGATGCGCCGCTGCATCGCCCATGCCGACCAGTTGCGGGCCAGCGGCAAGCTGTTGGCATCACAGAAGCTGCAACCGCCCACCGCCGCACAGACCCTGCGCACCCGCCAGGGCCAGGCACGCATCATCGATGGCCCATTCGCCGAAACCCGTGAAGTGCTGGCCGGCTTCAACCTGATCGAAGCCACCGATGCCGATGAAGCCATGCGCATTGCCCAGCAGTTCCCGTGGTCGGCCTACGGCAGCATTGAGGTGCGGCCGCTGGATGACCTGGAGGCGGAGCGGGTGCGATTGGGGATGCTCACCACGGGATGATTGCCGCACGCTGGGCCCGCAACACCTTCCTGGCACCACCTGTGCGGTGCTGCCAGCACCGATGGGAACGGCAACAAGGGGGCGCAACGCGCAGTTGCAGACCTCTTCCCTGACGGGCACTTCGGCCCGTCATCAGCATGGCTGCGCCGGCTGCCATGCGTGGTTTTCTCCGTAAGAGCCCCGTACCCGATCCGCCCTTGGCGTCGCGCTCAGCTGCGACCGGGAGAGCCACTGTGCCTCCCAAGCTCTCTTACAGCGGGCAAATCAGTAGGCCGCTCAGCGCCCATTCATTTTTAAATGAATTAGCAATATCCTTTAAATTCATGCACTTATTGATAGTTACAGCTGGTATTGCAAAACAATAAGAAATGAAATTAATATTTCGTTCAGCTGTAACGGAAGTTTCACTCTATTCAGCTACCGGCACGAAATCGCTTCCAAGACCAAGGGAATTCAATGAGCAGTGCAAAGCAAGCAGTCCGACTGAAGCGCACAGCGCTCGCGGTGATCCTGACTTCGGTCATCGCCGCCGCGTCGGCCCAGAGCACCACCGGCTCGCTGTATGGCAACGCGCCTGCCGCCGCAGGTACGACCATCACGGTCCAGAATGAATCCGGCCTCAAGCGCACCGCCACGGTGGACGCCAATGGCCGCTACAACCTCGGCTCGCTGCCGGTCGGCAACTACTCGGTCACGTTGCAGCGCGATGGCGCCGTGATCGACAAGCGCGAAAACGTGCAGCTGCGCGTCGGCGCCGGTGTCGAGGTCTCCTTCGGCGGTGGCGGGGCCACCACGCTGGATGCGGTGACCGTCACTGCGGCCAATATGCCGAAGATCGACGTCACCAACACCGTCTCCAAGTCGGTCATCACCTCCGAGCAGCTGGATGTGCTGCCGCTGGGCCGCAGCGCCGAATCCATCGCACTGCTGGCACCCGGCGTTGTTGCCGGTAGCCAGCAATTCTCCAATGGCTCACGCACGGTACTGGCCTTTGGTGGCTCCAGCGTCACGGAGAATGCCTACTACCTCAACGGCTTCAACACCTCCAATCCGTTGAGCAACATCGGCGGTGTCGGCCTGCCCTACGGCTCGATCGACCAGCAGGAAACCTACACCGGCGGCTACAGCGCCCGTTATGGCCGCTCCACCGGCGGCGTGATCAACCAGCTGGGCAAGCGCGGTACCAATGAATGGCACTTCGGCTTCCAGACCACCTGGGCACCTGACAAGCTGGCGGCATCTCCGCGTGATGTCTGGTATCCGAACAACGCGCTGGCACCGGGCTACGAGTACACCGATGACAAGAGGCCGGGCACGCTGTATCGCTACCGCAACAATGACACCGCCAGCCGTACCACGGTCAGCGGCTATGTCAGCGGCCCGTTGATCGAGGACCGTTTGTTCATCCACTTGGCCGCAGAAACCGACAAGAAGGATGGCGTATCCACCAACAGCGTTGCGTCCAGCACGCAGGCGCGCAACAACTACACCATCGACACGCCGAAGTTCTACGGCAAGATCGACTGGAACATCACCGACGACCACACCCTGGAATACACCCGTATCCAGAATACCGACCGGACCAGCGGCTACTACACTGCCTTTGACTACGGCACGCTGCAGGAAGGTGCTCGCACCGGAACCTTCTCCGACACGACGAAGATCAAGGATGACTTCGACATCTTCAAATACACCGGCTACCTCACCGAGGACCTGACGCTGAGTGCAGTCTGGGGCCGCAGCAAGCAGAGCAACCTGCAGTACAACCCCGGCGAATCGCAGAACCCGTACCTGAGCGGCGTCAACCTGCAGGACCCGTCCATCACCGGCGGCACCCCGATCCGCAACGATCAGGCTGCCCGTGATACCAAGGCCCGTGATGCCGGCAGCAGCACCCGCGGACTGCGCGTGGACCTGGAGTACCGCATTGGCGATCACCAGCTCAAGGCCGGTATCGACAACATGTACTACAACGCCAACAACGAAGGTCAGACCATCACTGGCCCCGGTTACGCCTGGTATTACTCACGCATCAGCCCGGACCAATCGCCGAGCCCTGGCTTCAACATCACGCCCCCGGGCGGTGACGGCTACTTCGCATACAAGTACGTGTTCTCGACCACCACCAGCATGTCGGTCAAGCAGAAGGCCTACTTCGTGGAAGACAACTGGCAGATCACGCCGAACTGGCTGGTCACGCTGGGCGTCCGCAACGACAAGTTCACCAACTTCAACAGTGCGGCCGTGCCGTACGTGGAGAGCGGCGACCAGTGGGCCCCGCGCCTTGGCGCCAGCTGGGACGTGTTCGGCGACTCCTCGCTGAAGGTGTTTGCCAACCTGGGCCGTTACTACCTGGCCCTGCCCAACAGCGTCGCCATCCGCGGTGCGTCGGCCTCGACCTTCACGCGTGAGTACTTCACCTATACGGGCATCGATGCCAACGGCAACCCGACCGGCCTCACCGCGCTGGGCCCAGGCCCGGTGTCGTCCAACGGCGAATATGGCGTTACTCCGGATCCGGCCGCTGTTGCACCGACCGACCTGAAGTCGCAGTACCAGGATGAACTGATCCTCGGCTTCGAGAAGACCATCGGCCAATCGTGGAACAGCGGTGCCAAGGTCACTTACCGTCGTCTGCAGACCGCCATCGATGACATCTGCGATCCCGACCTGATGGAAGCAAAGCTCCAGTCGATGAATGTCGACACCTCGGGGCTGGAGATCCCGGGCTGCGTGATCTTCAATCCGGGCAAGACCAATACGTTCCGTGCCAAGCACATCGATGGATCGGGCTACACCGCGTTCCAGATGAATGGCCAGGACTGGGGTTACGGCGGCACCAAGGCCAAGCGTGACTACGTCGCCATCGACCTGTTCCTGGAACACCCGATGACCGACAAGTGGTACGGCCGCCTGGATTACACCTGGTCGCGCAACTTCGGCAACACCGAAGGCCAGGTGAAGTCCGACATTGGTCAGGATGACGTCTCCAAGACCCAGGACTGGGACTCCTCGGTACTGATGGAGTACGCCGGTGGCTACATGGCCAACGACCGTCGCCACCAGCTGAAGGGCTTCGGCGCCTATCAGTTCAATGACGAATGGACTGCCTCGGCGACCCTGCGCATCATGTCGGGCATGCCCAAGAGCTGCCTGGGCTACTACGGCGCGAACCATACCGATCCGCTCAATGGTTATGGTTCTTCCTATCACTATTGCGATGGCAAGCCGTCTCGCCCGGGTGACGCAGGTCGCCAGCCGTGGACCAAGCAACTGGATCTGGGCGTGATGTATCGCCCCTCCTTTGCCGACCACAAGCTGGCTCTCGGTTTGGATGTGTTCAACGTGCTCAACGAGTTGAAGCCGGTCCAGTCCGACGCCACCTTCGAGACCGGCCCGTACACGCAGTCAAACACCTACGGCATGGGTACGTACTACACCGCGCCGCGCTCGGTGCGCCTGACCGCATCCTATGATTTCTGATCGTAGCGCTGCACGGTAATCTCTCTTAGAAGAAGTACTTCAAGCCCCGGCTCAATGCCGGGGCTTTTTTTCAGCGCTTCCAGGCGATCCGGCAATGTGCAGCACGTACCTGACAGACATGTTCCCAGTGAAGCCTCTGCCGAGCATGGCTCGGCACTACGCTCGCATGCGTTGATTGCGAGGATTTACCGCACCGACATCTGCAACTCGCGTCCCGCTGACGCCTCATTCCCGCTGTAGTCCCTGGCGGTGATGCGGATTGTGTAGTTACCCGGTTGCAGCTCCGCTGGTTGCAGCATTCCAGTGGCGAGCTGGCCATCGCGCACGGTATTGGTCAGCACATAACGGAAACGTGTGCTGCTGTTGCCGTGCACGGTGATGCCGCTGTCGGCCGCATAGGCGACCTTCACCGCTTCGCGCTGCGGTGGCATGCGGTTGAAGATCAGATTCATGCGCGGCTGCTCGTAACCGGGCAGCGGCCGGTTGTTCGCATCGAGGATCTGGTAGCCCAGTGCATACAGCCCCAGCCGGCGGCGCGGCAGGTTGTTGTCCACCTGGTCCCAGGCTTCGACCACCAGTTGCAGGCCCCCGCCATCGCGGGCTACCTGCAAGCGCCCATCCACCTTGTCGCGCAGGCGCTGATCAAAGCTGTCCAGCAGCGCGATGTCGTCAATCTTCGGCGCTACATGATCGGCGTAGTTGTTGAAGCCCAGGCGCACGGCATTGCGTTCGTAGCCCGACGGCCCCACCGCCAGGTGCACATGCGCCTGGTTGTTGATGCTGCCCAGCGCATCGCCCGGCTGGAATCGCGTGCCACGGCGCACGCGCACGCGATCAAGCCGCCCGCTTTCATCGTTGAGCAACTGGAAGCGCGCCGCATCGAGCGGGCGGTTGCCAGCATCGCGGCCCACCTTCATGTGGATGTAGTCGAGCTTGTCCAGCGAGAATCCTTCGGCCTGCCCGCCCAGCGACCAGGTGGCGGCCGGGCTGCTGACCTTGCCCGCGGCAATGGCCAGCACGGTCTGGCCCAAGTCACCCCGCACATCGAAACCGCTGTGCAGATGATGCCGGCTCTCCCCGCTGAAATTGCCGCGCACTTCGCCCAGCGTGCCGGTCACTTCATGCCAGCCGGTCTGCGGTGCCAGCGGCCAGCGCCCCTGATTGCGCGGCAGCGGGTTCTCCGCCGAAGGCCCCAGCTCGGCGAGCTGCGGCACCGTACCAGCCGGCAGCTGCTGCAGATGATGGACACGATGGGCGTCGGCATCGGCCAGCACCACACTGCCATCGGCCGCCACGGCCACACCGGCGGGGCGGGCGAAACGCTCGGCATCATTGCCCGCTACCGCCACCACATGGCCGCTGGCCGATACCTGCACCACACGGCCGCTCAACCGCTCGCCGATGTATGCCACGCCATCGTGGGCCAGCGCCAACGTCATCGGCCCCCACAGCACCCGCGCGCCGTCGGGGCCACCCATCCGGGTATTGACCTCACCTGCGGGGGTAACCGTGCGCACCGCATTGTTCTGCAGGTCGGCCACCCACACGTTGCCGTGCGCATCCACGGCCACGTCGGTCGGCGTATCAAAGCGTGCCTGCGCGCCCGGGCCATCAACCCAGGCCGGCCGATCACCGCCGGCCAGCGTCCACACGCGGCCATCGGTTTCGATCACACGGATGCGGTCGTTCCAGGTATCGGCGACGTAGACACGCCCATCAGCCCCCACCGCGACGCCCATCGGCCCGTCGAACTGCGCCTGCGCCCCGGCGCCATCGGCAAACCCGGCACGCCCGTTGCCGGCCAGCGTACGCACCTGCCCCTGCGGTGTGATCTTGCGGATGGCGTGATTGCCGGTGTCGGCGACATACAGGTTGCCGTGCGCATCCACTGCAATACCCGAGGGCGTGTTGAACGCCGCAGCATCGCCCACGCCATCGGCAAAACCTTCGCGGCCGCCAGCGAGCACATGGAACATGCCATCGGGCGTGCGGTAGACGATGCGGTTGTTGTCGCCGGCATCGGCCACGAACAGCACGCCGCCGCTGATTGCCACCCCCCATGGGTCACTGAAGCGTGTCTGTGCCGGCGTGCCCTGCGCATTGCCGATGACACCGTCGCCGCCCAACAGGCCCACCTGCGCCCGCCACCCCAACGGCGTTGGTGCCGGGCCGCTGGGCAACGGCGGCGGCGGCGCCCACAGGAAACTGGCAGCCAGCGCGGCCCCGGTTACAACGACGACAGCGCTCACCCAATACTTGCGTTCCATCCACACCCACCCCATTCCGGAGCAGGCACCATAGACGTTGCAAGGCCACGCGGAAACCTCCCAGAAGCCACGGATATCCCCACCCTCATGCATACCCGCCTGTACATGGATGAACCCTGCATCCGCCTGCAGCCCGCCGGGGCACAAGCCATTGTGCTGCCGCTGTCGTTGAATGATCTGCTGGATGCGGGGCTGCAAGGCTTCCCACCGTCGGAGCCGGCACTGGAGCGCGCCATCGCCCTCAGCGAAGACGCATTGATGCCGCACGTGGCAGCGCTACGCAGCCATCCACTGGACATTCTGATAGCCGCAGATGATTCACTTGCTGCGCTGCCGTCGCTGCTGGGGCGCGAACGCTCCGCTGCACCGCAGATCCGCATCGATGATGTGGAATACAGCTTCAACCAGGTGGCACAGGTTGCCTCCGGCATGCCCGCGCATTCAATGGGCGTCCCCGCACAGCCCGCATTCATCGCCGCACTGCTGGTGGTGCGTGAACTGATGCATCACGTGGGTTGGAAGCAATTGCAGCTGCCGTAGAACACGACACGGCTCGAAGGCCAGGCGCATGTGCACTCCATGCGCCCTTGCCCACAGCAATCAATCGGAAGGAACACCGCTGCCTGCACTGGCCCTACTGCGCCGGCCGCTCCGGGCCGGTGCCCATGGCTTCGCGGTAGCGCGCGTACAACGCCAACACCTTGTCCACGTAGTGCCGCGTTTCCGCATACGGCGGCACACCACCGTAGCGGGTGACCACGCCGATGCCGGCGTTGTACGCCGCAGCAGCCAGGGTGCGGTCGCCGTTGTAGCGGCCCAGCAGTGACTTCATGTAACGCGCACCGCCGTTGATGGATTGGGATGGCGAGAATGGATCGGTCACGCCGTACTCGGTGGCCGTCTCCGGCATCAACTGCATCACCCCCTGCGCGCCCTTGGGGGAGATGGCCTTTTCGTCGAACGCACTTTCGGCATGCGCCACCGCACGCAGCCAGGCATCATCCACGCCGGTCGCCCGCGAGGCAGCGCGGAACTGCCGTGCATGCCGGTCCAGTTGCGGCCTGCCCACGCGGCCCAGCCCTTCATGCGCCGGCTCGCCCGGCGGTGTGGCCACGGTGAAGCGCAGGTACGGGCGCGAGCCCGGCAGATTGCGCGTTGAATACACCAGCTTGCCGTCCTGCTCACGCTCATACAGCGTGCCGCTGAACACACCAAAATTGCCCCAGAGATTGGGCGTCTGCACCGCGTTGTCATCCACCGTCATCGCCTTGCAGGTGGAGCCGGGTTCCGGTGCGGTGGCCATGCTTACCGTGCCCTTCTGCACGCAGCGGTAGATGGTGCGCGCCTGCAACGGCGTACACACGCCCACCCACAACAGCACCACTGCAAGCATCGCCGCGCGCGACATGCCGGAAACCGATCAGGGGAAACGGCGCTGATGCTGATCCCCGGCGTTTGAACGGCAGGTGATGAAAACCGCTTCCTTCACGGCCAGAATGAACGGCCGTCCCACGACTGCCGGTCATGCCCAATTCCCCGCCCCTGCTCGGTTTCGCCAACCCCCGGTTCCATACCGGGCGCAACACCAGCGTACGGCGAGGAGCTCGCTGGCATGGGATTACGCAGGCACGCATCGAACTGGCGCCGGGCCGGCATTCCACACCCGTATCGCTGATCACGGATCTACGCCGCTTCGACACACTGACCGCCGTCGATCTACGCGATGAGCACGATCGGCAATGTCGTACGCCGGAAGGATTGCTGGCGGTGATGCAGCATTTGTATCCGGGCTTCATGCCCGACGAAATGGTCACGCTGCTGCATTTCCAGTGGCCGCCGCCGTAGGAGCGGCCTCGGCCGCGAAGCCGGTACTGCATCGAAGCCGGCATCGAACCTGTTGCAGGAAGCGCCAACGCTGCAATCCGAAAGACACTGGTAGTTTCGCGGCCGAGGTCGCTCCTGCGGAAACAGCGCCGCCACATAGGCGGGGGTCTGTTCCCCACCTACGCGGCAACGCAATGCTTCAACGCGCGTTGGCCGCGCGCAGATGTTCACCCACCGGCTGCGAGAATGCGCGGTTGTCGCTGACATCCCAGTTGATCGACCAGGTCATCACGCCGCGGAAATCCGGGTACGGCTGTGACGGCTTCACGTCATCGCACTGCGTTGCCGTGGTCAGGCAATCGAAGGCGCGGTTGATGTCGGCCGGGGTCGCATAGCCATTGCCGGCTGCACGCAGGCCCGACGGCAATGCCAGCGCCACCTGGTCGGCGCGCAGGCCTTCAAAGCGGCCTTTGCCGCCGGCCAGCGCAAAGCCTTCAATCAGCATCTTTGCCGAACCCACCATCATGTCCACGCTGCCGGCGGGGTACTTTTCCGCGCGGTACGGCGTGGGCAGGCCACCGTTGTTGTAGAGCTGCACGTGCAGCAGATCCAGTTCCTCGCGCAGGCCATCAATCAGCGGCAGGTACGCGCCCCAGATACCTTCCATCGACACCAGGCCACCCTGTACATACGGGTGCTCCGGCGCCATCGACACATACAGGTTGGGGTACATGCCATGCAGGCGCTTCACCGCTGAAATCAGATGCGGTGTGACCGGCGCGCCGTGCACCACACCGGCCACCTTTTCCAGGTCGATATCAATGCCATCCAGCCCGAAGGTGTTGATGGCCTCGGCGGTGGTGCGCACGAAGTTGTCCTCGTCACGCTGGGTGTTGAGCGTCACCCTGCCCAGCTCGCCGCCGAACGACAGCACCACGATCTTGCCCTGCGCGCGCTTGGCGGCAATATCGGCGATCAGCTGCGTGCGGTCCAGCGCACGGTCAGGGTTCAAGGCCACCTTGCCCTCGCCCATGTCGTCGGCGAAGGCCAGCACGATCACGTCCCAGCTGTCGTCCACCTTGGCCACCGGCAGCAGGCCCTGGCCGTTGTCGAAGTTGTGCAGGTAGCCCACCAGCGCGTGCTTGGGCAGCGGGTGGCTATGGCCGGGGGCAACACCTGCCTGCGTGGCGGGGGCCGGGGCGGTATTGGCCTGGCAACCGAAAGTGGAGGCAAGGGCCAGCACACATGACATCAGGGTGATCGACTTCATCGCAATACCGGAGCGTGTAGGAACCCCGATTCTAGACACACAATTCGCCGATAAAACCACAGAAAAACAATTGGTTATGAAACCTGTCCGGGTTTGTCGCCGCCCTGTCCGGGGCATGTCCACAGTGCAGCGCAGCACGACAGACATCCTGTCATCCGGCTCCGCGCAAGGCGCCACACCAGCTGCCATCCCGGTGCACCGGGCGGCTCGTGCAGGACAGTGCGGTTACCCGCAGGTCTTCATGCGCCGCTCGGCATCCCACAGGGCGCGACGGGCCTGGTCATAGGCGCTGTCGGCGGCGCTGGGCAAGGTATGTTCGGCTTCGGTCGGGTCGGCGCCGTTGTTGTAGCGGTATTCCACCCGCTGCAGCGTATCCAGGTGCGCCAATGCCGGCGCCAACCAGCGCGTGCGCTGTTCGCCACTGCAACGCGGGTAGCGGCCTTCCAGTGCGCCGATCGCGGCGCGGATGCGGCGGCTGGCTTCGCCCTTCATGTCCGGCACTTTTTCAAAACGAATCGGCGCGGCCTTGTAAGCGTCACCCGTGGCCTCGCTGCCCAGGTCCGATGGACGTTCGTGCGAAGCCGGGTTGAAGGCAACTTCCGGTGGCCGCCGCGCTTCCGCCGCCTGGATGTCACGCCCATACAGCGCACGCTGCGTGCGTGTTTGGCGGGTGCCTGCGGTCTTGCCGTTGAACAGGTCCGCCGTTGCCCGTTCACCAACGCCGGTGGCCAGTTCATCACGATGCTCGAACACTCGCTCCACTGACGCCTTCTGTCGCTCAGCCGGGGCATCGGGAAGATCGGGCCGGCCATCGGAGCCGTACAGGCGCTTGAGCAGATCATCCCGGGGTTCGGCAGCAACGGGCAATGCCTCTGCAGCGGAAGCAAGCGGCTGCGTGCCTGCCGGTTGATCGGCCGCCACAACCGGATCAGGCGCCGCTTTCAGCGGGATCAACAGCGGCTCCACGCGCTGCGGCTGGGCGGCTGCCGGCGGCAGCCAGCGCAATTGCACGCGCGGCTCACGCGTCGTCGGTGCCGCCTCAGGCACCTGCAGCAACAGGCGCGCCAGCGCCGACAGGAACGCCAGCGCGGCGATGCCGGCGACGGTCCGTACCCACACAGGTTCAGGCTGACTGCGGTAGTGCATGCATGTCCATCAAGGGAGCTCCGCAAGGCGGTTACCGGCCCTGCCACGGCACATCTGCGCAACACACTGACCACGGCAAGGACGGCAAGTTCCAGCCATGGCAACGTCCCGGGGGATGATCCTTTCATGGCGGTGGGCGATGATTGCAGCAAGGCTGATCCTCCCCGCAGTGAAAGGAGCTGTTCCGTGAACGACGTTGCATCGCAGAACCTGGACGAAAGCATCGCCAAGCAGCTGTTCTTCGGCCATATCGCCGAAGATGCCCTGTTTCCCTATCCGCAGATCCGCGAACGCGACCGCGAGATGCTCGGTGCGATGACCGACGCCATCGACCAGTTCCTGGGCGAAAAGACCGCCGAGCTGCGCCAGTACGACCGCGATGCCGAGCAGCCACCGGAGTTCATCCAGGCGCTGCGCGAGATGGGCTTGTTCGGCCTGATCATTCCCGAGGAATACGGCGGCCTGGAGCTGTCCAACGGCGCCTATGCACGCGTGCTGGGGCAGACCAGCAGCCATGACAGCTCGGTGTCATTGACCATTGGCGCGCACAGTTCCATCGGCATGAAGGGCCTGCTGCTGTTCGGCAACGATGAACAGAAGCAGCGCTACCTGCCTGCATTGGCCAGCGGCGAGATGATTGCCGCGTTCTGCCTCACCGAATCCAGCGCCGGCTCCGATGCCGCGGCCATCCGCACCAAGGCCACGCGCAACGACGACGGTACCTGGACGCTCAACGGCGAGAAGATCTGGATCACCAACGGCGGCATCGCCGATTTCTACACCGTGTTCGCCCGCACCGACACACCCGAAGGCAAGGTCACCGCCTTCATCGTCGAGGCCAAGTGGGACGGCGTGAGCCACGGCCCGCACGAAGACAAGATGGGCATCCGTGCCTCGTCCACCACCACCGTGGCCTTCAACGACGTGCGCGTGCCGGCGGCCAATGTGCTGGGCCCGGTCGGCAAGGGCTTCAAGGTGGCGATGAACATCCTCAACAGCGGCCGCACCGGATTGGGCGGCGGCGCGGTGGGCGGCATGCGGGCGTTGATCCGCATGGCCTGCGCACAGGCCAGTGAGCGCAAACAGTTCGGCCAGGCAATTGCCGAGTTCGGCCTGGTGCGCGAGAAAATCGCGCAGATGACCGCCGACTGCTTCGCCGCCGAAAGCACGGTGTGGATGGTTGCGCACCTGATCGACAGCGGCCGTACCGACTACTCGGTGGAAGCGGCGATGAGCAAGGTATTCGCCAGTGAAGCGGTGCAACGCTGTTGCTACGAATCGCTGCAGATTGCCGCCGGCAACGGCTTCATGCGTGAACTGCCCTACGAGCAGATGACGCGCGACACCCGCATCCTTTCGATCTTCGAAGGCACCAACGAGATTCTGCGCCTGTACGTGGCACTCAATGGCTTGAAGGGCGTGGGCGCGACACTGAGCGAGCTGCAGAGCGCGGTGGGCGGCATCTTCAATGACCCGATCAAGGGCTTCGGCGTGCTGGGTGACTATGCCGGCCGCCGCATGCGCGAGGCCACCGGCTACGGTACCGGCCGCATCCGCGCACCGCTGGACGAATCCCTGCGCCCCTTGGCGCGTCTGCTGGAAAAATATGCCGTGGAATTGTCCAAGGCATCGGACCGCCTGCTGCGCAAGCACGGCAAACATATCGCCGATCAACAGCACGCCCAGAAGCGCGTGGCTGACATCGCCATTGATCTGTTCGTCGGCCTGTGCGTGCTCTCGCGCGTGGAGAGCCTCATCCAGGCCAATCACCCGGCAGCCGATGACGCCAACCAGATCGCGCGCCTGTTCGCCCGCCAGGCGCGTCGGCGCATGGCCCGCAATGTGCGCGGGCTGGAGCGCAACGAAGACGAGATCATCGAATCGCTGGCCACCTCGGTGCTTGAACGCGGCGGCTATGCCTGGGATGTGATCTAAAGAAGTAGCGCCGTAGGAGCGGCCTCGGCCGCGAAGCCGATACGGCTGTCCATCGCAGCACTCCTGCAATTGCAGGGGTTGCCTGCGGCGGATGCATGGTAGCTTCGCGGCCAAGGCCGCTCCTACGGGCTCAGGCATCCTCCAATGCCAAAGCACCTTCGCGCAGCACCCGCCGCAGCAACATGCGGCCATTGCGATCCAATCCCCGCACGCGCGGCTTCACGCCGTGATGGCGATAGCGACTCACCACCTTCCGCCGTGATGGCGATAGCGACTCACCACCTTCTCCAGCGCGGCCACGGCGGTGATGTCCCACAACTGCGCACGCGACAGATCAATCACCACAACGCGCCCCTCCGCGACACGCGGATCGAATGCATCGATGAAGGCATCAGCCGAGGCAAAGAACACCTGCCCGCTCACCGCGTAATGCAGGCTCCCATCGGCTTCATCCTGTGATTCAACCTGCAGCAGGCGCGCCACTTTCAGCGCAAAGAACACGCCACTGAGCAGCACACCCACGCCAACACCGGCCGCAAGATTGTGCGTACCCAGCGTGACCGCCACCGTCGCCAGCATCACCACGCCGGAGAGGCGCGGGTGCCGCACCAGCGCACCCAGGCTGCGCCAATCGAACGTGGAGACGCTGACCATCACCATGATCGCCACCAGCGCGATCACCGGCACCTGCGCCACCCACGGCTTCAGCAGCACCATCAACACCAGCAGGAACACGCCGGCAAACAAGGTGGACAAGCGCCCCCGACCGCCGTACTTCACGTTGCCCACGGTCTGCCCGATCATGCCGCAGCCGGCGATGCCCCCGAACAGCCCAGCGGCGATGTTCGCCACACCCAGGCCGGTGCATTCGCGGTTCTTGGAACTGGGTGTGTCGGTGAGTTCATCAACCACGCGCGCAGTCATCATCGACTCCAACAAACCGACCATCGCAATCGCCAGGGCCGGCATGGCGATGATGCGCAGCGTATCCAGATCAAACGGCAGAGCCGGCAGGCCCAGCCAATGCGGCAGTGATTCGGGCAACGTGCCAAGATCCGCCACGGTGGGCAGCTCCAACCTGAGCCACGACGCCAGCACGCTCAACACCACAATGCAGATCAACGGTGAAGGAATCGCCCGTACCCCCGGCACTGGCAGCCGCAGCAATCCGTAGATCAGCAGCAAGCCCAGGCCGAGCATCATCCAGGTAACTGCGGTGGCGCCCTGCAGCTGTGGCAGCTGGGCCGAGAAAATCAGAATCGCCAGCGCATTGACGAAGCCGGTGCGCACCGAGCTGCTGACAAAGCGCATCAACACGCCCAGCCGCAGTACGCCGAACATCACCTGGAACACACCGGCCAACAGGCCGGCAGCGAACAGATACGGCAAGCCATGCGCACTGACCAGCGGCGCAGCCACCAGGGCAACCGAACCGGCAGCGGCGGTGATCATCGCCGGGCGTCCACCGAACACCGCAATCACGATGCTCAACACGAACGAGGCAAACAGGCCGACCTGCGGGTCCACGCCCGCCACGAATGAGAAAGCGATGACTTCGGGAATCAGCGCAAAGGTGGCGACCGCGCCGGCCAGCATTTCACGCAGCGGATTGGCGCGCCATTGCGCCAGCTCGGTGTTCAGGAAAGACATACGCGCCAGCCGCCGGTGCCTGCCGAGGAAAGCGGCGGATACTGGCGGAATCAAAGGAGGGGCGCGAATTATGCCTGCTGCAGCGCGCTGGCCGTGGATTGGGGGCCAAGTCGCAACGACGAGATGTTCGCAATCTCCCCCTCCCCAGCCCTCCCCTTGCCTGCGGCAAAGGGAGGGGCAACAGGCGGCATGCGTGATACCTGGCAGATCATGCATAGCCACTCC